>NZ_JBFAOF010000089.1:0-14252 GCF_040675125.1 Spirillospora sp. NPDC049652
GAGGTCGAGCGGGCGCTCGGCCTGGACATCGAGGTCGCCGCCCGGTCCGGGCTCGACCCCGTCACCGCCCGCGCCGACCTGGACGCCTTCGTCGGAGCCGCCGCCGACTTCGCCGGCGACGCCGAGGACCCGACGCTCGGCGCGTTCCTGGCCTACCTGACCGCCGCCGAGTCCGAGGAGTTCGGCCTGGAGGCCGGGCGGGTCGGCGAGACCAACAGCGTGAAGCTGCTGACCGTCCACGCGTCCAAGGGGCTGGAGTGGCCGGTCGTGATCGTGCCGGGCCTGTCGTCGGCGCCGCAGAAGAACGGCGCCCCGGCCAAGGGCTCGATCTTCCCGTCGCCGCCGCAGAACACCACCCGCTGGACGGCCAACCCGCGCGTCCTGCCGTTCCCGCTCCGCGGCGACTACGCCGACCTGCCGAAACTGAACGGGCTGGAGAAGGACGACCTCGCCCGGTTCGACGAGCAGTCCATCCGCCGCGACCTGCTGGAGGAGCGCCGCCTCGCCTACGTCGCGCTGACCCGCGCGTCCGCGCTGCTCATCGCGACCGGGTACTGGTGGGGGTCGTCCAGCCGCCCGGTCGGGCCGTCCCCGTACCTGGAGGAGGTCCGCGAGGTGTGCGTCGCGGGCGCGGGCACCGTCGCCGTCTGGACCGACCCTCCCGGCGAGGACGAGACCAACCCGCTGCTCACCGAGCAGCAGCAGGCGGAGTGGCCGGTCGCGCCCGGCGACCCGCGCGACTCCGACGCGTCCGCGCGCGCCCGGTACGAGGCGATCGTCGAGGCGGCCGGGATGGTCCGGGACGCGATGCGGGGCAGCACCGGCCTCTGGGCGGGCGGCGGCGGCCTGACCGACGACGACCGGGGGCGCATGACCGCGTGGGCGCGCGACGTCGAGCTGCTGCTCGCCGAGCGCGACCGGGGCCGCTCCGGCGACGGCCTGCTGGTCGAGCTGCCCGCGAACCTGACCGTGTCGTCCCTGGTCACGCTCGCGACCGACCCGGCGGCCCTCGCCCGGCAGATCCGCCGCCCGATGCCGCGCCGGCCCGCCCCGTACGCGCGCCGCGGCACCGCGTTCCACGCCTGGCTGGAGAGCCGCTGGGGCCAGCAGCGCCTCATGGACATGGGCGAGCTGCCCGGCTCGGCCGACGACGGCGCCGCCGACGACGCGCAGCTCGGCCGCCTGCAGGAGATGTTCGAGCGGTCCGAGTGGGCGGACCGCGAGCCGCTGGACGTCGAGGTCCCGTTCGAGACGATCGTCGGCGACCGGCTCGTCCGGGGCCGGATGGACGCGGTGTTCCGCGACGCCGACGGCACCTACGAGGTCGTCGACTGGAAGACCGGCGTCCCGCCGGACGGCGCCGCCGCCGAGGCCGCCGCCGTCCAGCTCGCCGCCTACCGGGTCGCCTGGGCCGAGCTCGCGGGCGTCCCGCTGGACCGGGTCAGCGCCGCGTTCCACTACGTGAAGGCGAACCACACCATCCGCCCGGCCGACCTGCTCGACGGTCCGGGCCTCGCCGCGCTGCTGGAGAAGATCCCCGCCGCCTGACCCCGGCGGCCCCGCCGGCGGCCGGGGACGGACGGCTTTCCGACAGGTTCCCGCCGCGCCGTTCAGAGCGGGCGCGAACGGGGGAAGATCCCGGGGAAACCGAGGAGGCGGCGTGGCGATGTCCCCTGTCGAGAGTCACGGCGACAAGGTCGTGCGCGAGTTCACCAGGCAGGCGGAGGGCTTCGCCGACCCCCGCCGCAACTCCGCGCTCACCGCGCAGCTCGGACGGCTCGTCCGGTTCCTGGAACCCGAGCTCGACACCGAGGACGTCGTCCTGGAGGTCGCGGCCGGGACGGCCCTCGTCTCGCGGGCCATCGCGGGCCGCGTCCGGCACGCGACCGCGCTCGACCTCACCCCGGCGATGCTCGCCGAGGGCAAGCGCGCCGCCGACGCGTCCGGCGTCACCAACCTGACCTTCACCCGGGGCGACGCCGCCGACCTGCCCTACCTCGACCGCTCGTTCACGCTGGTCGTCACCCGCTTCGCCCTGCACCAGGTGGACGCGCCGGACGCCGTCGTCCGCGAGATGGTCCGGGTGGCCCGGCCGGGCGCCGCGATCGTGGTCGCCGACCTCGTCCGCCCGGACGGCCTCGGCGGCGACCCCGACCGCATCGAACGGCTGCGCGACCCGTCCCACGGGACGCTGCGCACCGAGGCCGCGATCGCCGCGATGCTGACCACCGCCGGGGCCGAGGTGCGCCGCGCCGAGCGCTTCGACGTCGTCCGCCCGCTTGACCCGTGGCTGGAGTTCTCCGGCACGCCCGCCGAGACCGCCGCCGCGATCCGCAAGGAGATGGAGGCCGAGCTCGCGGACGGCGCCCCGACCGGCATGCGCCCCGTCCTGGTGGACGGCACCCTCCATTTCACTCACACGCACGCCTTCATTCAGGCGATAGCGGGGTGAGACGGGCCGGTTTCTCGACCAAACGTTCGACGATCTTCGCTCAGGTGTTCTATGTTGTCCGCCATGGGTTCCAGCACCGCTCTTCCCCTGGAGCGCGAACCGGCCGCGCTCGCGATGCGGATCGGGATCGTCGCCGCCGAGGCCGCCCTCGCCACCTTCGCGCGCAACCTCGACCTCGACGACCTCGCGGACGGCGGGATCGACTTCCGCGGCGCCATCGGCCCCGCCGAATGGCCGGTGTTCTCCCTGGTCATCGACACCCTCGCCGAAGCGGACACCGGCGACGGCCGCACCCTGGACGAACGCCGCGCCGACGCCCTCAACGACCTCGCCCGCATCTGCATGGCCGCCCGCACCAACGCCGCATGACCGTCGTCCTCGTTCCGGCCGACGTCACCCAGGACGAGGACGGGGCCTGGAACGGCCGCGCGCGGCTCGGTCCCGACGACATCGTCTACGGCTTCGGCGAGACCCGCGAAGAGGCCTGCGCCGACCTGCGCGCGGCGATCCGGGATGTCTTCGACCACGAAGGTGTTCCGGCGGGTCTCCTGTACGGCAGCGAGCCGGACGACCGCTGACTTCCGCCTTCTCCGGGGCTTCCGCGCGGTTCACACTGGGCTCAGCGGGCGGACGGAGGCGCGTGTGCGGCATCCGGTGGCGGTGGTGTTCGGGCTGGTCGCGGCGATGGTCGCGGTACCCGTGCTGGCCGCACTGGTCCGGGTGCTGCGCACGCGCGGCTGGCGGCGGCGCGGCGGGCTCACGGTCGGGATCGTCGTCCGGCGGTGCGTCGAGCGGGTGCCGGTGGGGCCGCCGACCTGGCAGGTGACTGACGTCCGCTACTCGATCGCCAGGTACGCCGACCGGGACGGAGCCGAGCACACCGTCCGCGCCGCCGACCTCCCCGTCGGGGAGTTCGTGCGGGTGGTCTACGACCCCGGGCGTCCGGAGCGTGCGGTCGCCGGGGCGGACGAAGGCGTGCTGTCCCTCGCGGTGGTGGGCGGGAGCGCGGCCGTCCTGTCCGCCGGGCTACTGCTGTGGGGGTGGTGAGGTCAGGTCGCGGGATCTGATCTTGCCGGTGCTGGTGCGGGGGAGGGCCCGCACGAAGTGGACGTCGCGGGGGACCTTGTAGCGGGCCAGGTGGTGGCGGACGTGGTCCCGCACGGCGTCCGCGGTGAGGGACGCGCCGTCGCGGGGGACGATCCAGGCGGCGAGGCGCTGCCCGAAGTCGTCGTCGTCCACGCCGCGCACGGTGGCCTCGGCGACGTCCGGGTGGGCGGCGAGCAGGTCCTCGACCTCGCCCGGGAAGACGTTCTCGCCGCCGGAGACGATCATGTCGTCGGCGCGGCCGTCGACGAACAGGCGGCCGTCGGCGTCGAAGTGGCCGAGGTCGCCGCTGCCGGTCAGGCCGTCCCGGACCCGCTTGGAGCCGCCGCCGGTGTAGCCGGTGAAGCGCAGTCCGCCGCCGGTGTAGATCTCGCCGATCTCGCCCTGGGGGAGTTCCGTGCCGTCCTCGTCCAGGATCCTGATGGTGAGGCCGAGGGACGGCCGGCCGACGGTGCCGGGCGCGGCGCGCAGGTCGGCGGGGGTGGCGATGGTGGCCCAGCCGGTCTCGGTCGCGCCGTAGATGTTGACCAGGACGTCCCCGAACGCGTCCATGAAGCGGGACGACAGGTGCGGCTGGAGCGCGGCGCCGCCGCAGACGACGGTCCGGAGGGACGCCGGGCGGGGGCCGTCCGGGACGTCCAGGAGCCGCTCCAGCATGACCGGGACGGCGACCAGCGCGGCGGCGTCGTGCTCGGCCATGAGGCGCGTCAGCCGGGCGGCGTCGAAGCGGCGGGTGAGGATCAGCGGCATGCCGAGGGCGAGGCCGGCGAAGCAGTAGGCCATCCCGAGCAGGTGGAACAGCGGCGGCGCGACCGCGAGCGGCGCGCCGGACCGCAGCGGGACGCGCATCATGTGCGTGAGCGCGGCGGGCAGCAGCATCGCGGGGCCGAGGTCGTGCCGGGCGCCCTTGGGGGGGCCGGTCGTCCCGGACGTCATGATGATCACGCGGCTGGTGCGGGACGGCTTGTGCGGCTCGGCGGCGGTCGCGGCGACCAGGTCGTCGATCGACTCGTGCTTGCCGTCCGGGTCGTCGCGCCAGGCGTGGACGCGCCGTCCGGCGAAGCCCGACTCGTCCACCACGCCGTCGAACTCCTGGTCGTGGACGAGCAGGCCGACGCCCTCCCGCGCGGCGACCTCGCCAAGCTGGCGCGCGGAGAAGTCGGTGTTCAGCAGGACGACGTCGGTGCCGAGGCGGGACGCGGCGAGGACGGCCTCCAGGAAGCCGCGGTGGTTCCGGCACAGGACGCCGACGCGGTCCTCGCCCCCGGTGTGGACGAGATCGCGCAGGGCGGTCGCCAGGGCGGCGACGCGGTCTTCGAGTTCGCGGTGGGTGAGCGCGCCGCGGTCGTCCAGGACGGCGGTGCGGTCGGGGAAGCGCAGCGCGGCCACGGCCTCGACCGTGCCGGGCGTCGCGCCGTAGCGGACGTACTGGAGCGGCAGCCGGACGGCCCGGTCCGGCCGCACCGGGCGCAGCACGCCCGCGTCCCAGACAGCCCTGGGGATCCGCGCCACCGTTCGCACCAACTCGAACGCCACGGTCTTCTCCTTCGCCGGGGGGACGATCCGGGGTCAATACCCATCATTCATGGCTCTCCACCCGCAGCGGGTTCGGGACCGGGATGTATCCGGCGGTGCGGTCGGCCGACCGGGACCAACGCGTCCGCAGATTCGCCTTCGCCGGGACAGGGACGCCCGCGAGCAGGGCGCGGAGCCGCGGATGGTCGCCCGCGAAGTGGGGGCGGGCGGTCCGCCAGAGCCGCGGTTCCAGATCGGGGTGGAGGTCGGCGAGGGCGGCGGCGACCTCGGTCAGGTGGTTGACGAGCAGGCAGTAGATGACGCGGTCCCAGCCCTGGTGCTCGTCGTAGGTGACGGCCTCGCGCACGCGCGCGGGGAGGTGGCCGAGGTCCCAGCGTCCGGCGACGAGCTTGGTGCCTTCCAGGTCGCGGAACGCCGCCTGGACGGGCATCCCGTCGTCGTCCACGCAGACCAGCACGTTCTGCAGGTGCGGCTCCAGGACGACGCCGTGCTCAAGACAGGCCCGCAGGACGGGCGGCGCGACCTGCGAGACGTAGGCGTCCCACCAGGTCAGCGGCTCGGTGCGGGCGGCGGGCAGGGCGGCGAGGCCGCCGGGCGCGGCGAGCGCGGCGGCGAGCAGCGGACGTCCGGGCAGCCCCCGCACGCCCTGCCGGACGATCACGCCGAGCCCCTCGTGCAGGCGGCGACCGGCCAGCGCGAGCGTCCGGTACGCGGGCTCGGCCAGGAGCGTCGCGCCGAGCGCCGCGAACACCGGCCGCAGCATCCGGTCGAGCGCGACCGCGCCGGCCAGCTCGTACCAGGCGTTCTTCCGGACGCAGTTGGTGATCCGCACGTCCAGGCCGAACTTGAGGAACGCGTCGGCGTCCGGCAGGTACGCCGTCCGGACCGACGAGGTCGGGAAGGCGTCCGACGGTCCCGGGCCGAGGTCGCTTACGAGCCCGCTCGCGAACGCGCGGCGCAGGAGCGGGTCGTCCCGCAGCAGGTCGAGCTGCCACGGATGCGCGGGCAGCAGGCGATGGCCCGGTGGTGCCGCGAACGGCTCCAGCGCCGCGAACGCGTCCGGGTCGCCCTCCTCCACCAGCAGCGATTCCGGGACGGCCAGCCACCGGGGCCGGAACCGCGCCCGGACCTCCGGCGCGTACCCGAGCCACTCGCCGGGCGTCCCCTGCCGGGCCTTCGGCGACGGGTGGAACCGGTGGCCGAGCACCAGCGACTGCTCCGACTCGATGAACGGGTCGCCGCCCGCGGAGGTCCGCGCCCGCGCGGCGAGGATGGCGGCGAGGGCGCGGTGGCCGCTCTCGACCTGCGGGACGAACTCGGGGTTCGCGCGTCCGGTGGACAGCTCCAGCTCCCCGGCGATCAGGGACGCCAGCCGCGCCCAGTCCGCCGTGATCCAGCCGCCGTCGCGGTGCTCCTCGAACGGCGGGACGAGCCGGAACGTCGGCCCGTGCGGCGGCCGGGCGAGCCCGGCGCGCAGCCGCACCCCGACCCGGGGGAGCCGCATGACCAGGCGGCCGTCCTCGGGGAAGAGCTGCCGTTCCGGCCCGCAGACCTCGCGGACCAGGCAGTTCAGGAGCGCGCCGGCGGTCCCGTCGGCCGCGGCGCGGCCAGCGTCGGCTCCGGCCGCTCCGGCGGTGGTCGAAAGGGGCTCGGCGGGGCTGGTCAGCGTCAAGGAAGGTCCCGTAGGTAGTTCGGCCCGTCCGGGCCGTAGTGCTTGTTGATGTCGGCGGCGCCGGTGCGGACCTTGTCGACCAGGGTCCCGGCGGTCACCATCGCCTTGCCGGGCAGCGTGGGCGCGTCCAGTACGCGGGCGCGCAGGAACGCGTCGTCCGGGCCGAGCAGGGCGTCGAGCCGGTCGCGGATCATCGCCAGGCCGGTCCCGCGCGGCAGCAGGCCGCGCCCGGCGAGCGCGAACGCGGGCGCGGCGGCGCACAGGTGCAGGGTGATCGTGACGAACACGCGGACGAGGGCCTCGGGATCGGCGGTGCGCATCCGGTGGTCCTCGAACGGGCAGGGCGCGCCGAGGACGTCCGGGTCGGCGAGCATCCCGTCGTTGTCCTTCAGCAGCAGCCGCAGCGGCTCGCCGGGCGCGAGGACGAGCGCGACGTTCTGCTGGTGCGCCTCGAGCGCGATCCCGCGCCGGAACAGCGCGACGTTCCAGGCCAGCAGGGCGTCCAGGTAGCGACCGAACAGGTCGGGGACGTCCCAGCGCTCGGCGACGAGGCCCCCGTCCGGGTGCGGCGCGGTGAGCGCGGCGACCGGCACGACGTGCGCGTCCGCCGTCTCGGCCGGGAACCGCCGGACGAGGTAGCCGAGCAGCGGCGACCCGGCGTGCGCGTACGTCTGCTCGTCGGCCAGCAGGACGGGGTGGTCCTCCTCGGCGAGGACGCCGCGCAGCAGCCGTTCGGCGAGCGCGCCGTCCGGGAGCGTGCCGGGTGCGATCGTCCGCCGGTTCCGCAGCCCGAGCGTGCTCGTCGGCAGCGGCACCTTCACGTGGACGCGCGGCCCGGCGGCGAGCGTCCGCATCGACAGCGTCGGACGCACCGGGCGGAACGCCTCGGGCAGCACCTCCGCGCGCTCCCGAACGGCCCGGACGGCCAGCGGATGCACCGGAAACAGCTCCGGATCGGGCCACCATCCGGGCAGCTCGCCCGCCGAGACGATCCTGTCCCGGGGCACGCGCGCCCAGCGCAGCGGGAATTCGGGCGCGAACTCCGGCGCGTATCGCCGCAGGTCGGCCGGGGTGAGCCCGGCGCGGGCGCGCGAGCACGGATACACCGGGTGCTCGGTGTGCGCGGCGAGCGACTCGTAGAAGACCCCCGGCCCGAGCGGATCGTCCTTCGCCAGCCGCCGCAGCGTCTCCGGACGCGTGCCGTCCCCGAGCAGCGTCGCCGTCAGCGCCTCCCGGCACTCGCGCGCGAACGCCGTCACGTCGTCCTCTGGGTCGGCCACCCGGCGCACGATCGCGAGCACGTCGCCTAAGCGGAGACCCTGGTCGGCGTCGACGACGGCGCGCGCTAAGAAACCCGGATGTAAGCCGCCCGCCGAGCCGTCCGTCCGGAGCCTGATGGGAGGGGAGCCGGGCGGGACGAGGACGCCATCGCGCGCGTAGGAGCGCAGCCCGGCGTAGTTCTCGCGGAGCAATGCGTCCATGACCCGCGCCGCGAGCACCCCCTCGGCCGACACGCGCGACCCGTGACCACGAGGCCCGGGAACCCCGGCGCCGGAGGACGATGCGTGGACGGAGACCGCGGAAGCGGACACGGACGCGCATGGGGCGGAGGCATCCGTGGAGCCGGAGCCGGAAGCGGATGCGGCAGGGGCGCGGGGGCTGCTGTTCTCGGAGGTCACGCGATCGTCCAGGTGTGCGCGGCGCGGAAGCGCGTGACGGCGTCCTCGACCGCGTCGCGGGACGGTCCGATCGCGCGGATCGTCCCGAGGTAGTCGCGGTTGGTGCGGGTCAGCGGGGCGTGCGCGCCGACGGGGCGCAGCGGCCGGTAGGTCAGCGCCACCTCGCCGTCGGTCCGCAGGTCGGCGGCGTCCGGGGCGGAGGTCAGCGTGCCCGCGCGGTCGGCCAGCACCCAGTCGGCGACCGCGTACCGGTCGCGGCGCGGGTCCGCCTCGGGCAGGCGTTCGCCCAGGTGGACGCGGAGGATCCACTCGAACAGCGGCACCCCGAGCAGGTCGGCGAGCAGGAAGTCGCAGTGGTCGCCGATGACGCGGTAGTTGACCTCGATGATCCGTGCCCGCCCCTCGTGCACGACGAACTCGGTGTGGCACGCGCCGAACCCGACGCCGAGCGCGTCCAGCTGCGCGAGGACCTGCGGCGTCTCGGGCGGCGGCGGGGCCCACTCCAGCCGCTCCTCCACGAAGTGCGGGGGAGCGGACAGCCGGGTCCGGAACGAGCCGAGGACGCGCAGCTCGTGGCCGTCCCCGAGCGTCTCCAGCGTGTGCAGCCGGCCCGGCAGGTACTCCTCGGCGACGAGCGGGCGGCGCGTGCCGACCTGCGCGCGGCGGGCTTCGAGCTCGGCGGCGTCCGCGACCAGGAAGGCGTCCTCGCTGGCGACGCCCTCGCGCGGCTTGAGGACCAGCGGGTACGGCGCGTCCGGGGGGACGCGGTCGGCGGGCGCGGAGAAGACCGGGTCGAGCGCGGCCAGGCAGCGCCGCGTCTCGTGCTTGTTCTTGGTGCGGACGGCGGCCCGCCAGTCCTTGCCGGGCAGGCCGAAGTAGGCGGCGGCGAGCGCGGCCGGGGCCTGCAGGAAGTCGGAGTTGGTGAACACCGCGCCGGGACGTCCGACCGCGATGATCTCGCGGAAGTCGGTCACGTCGCAGCGCACGACCGGGCCGTCGAAGACCTCGGCGTGCGCCTCCGGACGGTCGGTCAGCACCGTCACGTCCAGGCCGAGCGCGGCGGCGGCGGGCAGGAACCCGTGCGCGACCGAGTCGGTGAGCCTGCCGGAGACGAGGTGGAGCGCGGCGGCCACGGCACCCTTCCCAACGGTAAGTGAGGTTAGCCTTGCCTAACTCGAAGCGCCCACCATAGTGGCGGCCTCCTCCCCGGGGTGCAAGAACGGCGGCGGCGCGTGTTGGATGGCTCCATGGAACCGGTCGATCCCGCGCCCGTCGAGAGGGAACCCGCCGAGACCCCGCCCGCCGGGCCCCTGCCCGCCGAGACTCAGTCCGCCGGGACCCTGCCCGCCGTGGAGCGCTGGGTCGCGCTCGCCGGGCCGGCCACCCGGCACATCGGCGAGCGGCTCGCCGCCCGCTACGCCGAACCGCACCGCCGCCACCACGGGATCGCGCACCTCGTCGCCGTCCTCGACCTGGTGGACGAGCTGGCCGCGCACGCCGACGACCCCGACGCCGTGCGGACCGCCGCGTGGTTCCACGACGCCGTCTACGACCCGCAGCGCGCCGACAACGAGGTGCGCAGCGCCCGCCTCGCCGAGCGCGTGCTCGCCGGCACCGACCTCGCGCCCGCGCGCGTCGCCGAGGTCGCCCGGCTGGTCGAGCTGACCGAGACCCACACCCCGGACGGCGCCGACCGCAACGGCCAGGTGCTCTGCGACGCGGACCTGGCGATCCTCGGCGCGGACCCGGACCGCTACGCCGCCTACACCGCCGCCGTCCGGGAGGAGTACGCCTTCGTCCCCGAGGAGTTCTTCCGCGCTGGCCGCGCCGAGATCCTGCGCGGCCTGCTCGACCTGCCGCGCATCTTCCACACCCCGGAGGCGCACGCCCGGTTCGAGGACGCGGCCCGCCGCAACGTCGGCGCCGAGCTGCTGCTCCTCAACGCCTGACCCCGGCCGCGGCCCCGAGCCCCCCGACCCCGGACCCCGGAACCCGGGCCCCGGACCCCAAGGCTCGATCCCGGCCGGAACACCCGACCCCCGGACGTGCCGTGTCAACGCCCGATCTCCCGCGCATCGCCCGGCTCTGACGTCCCCTAGAGTTCAGGAGCAAAGCATCATGCAAGGGAGCATGTCAGTGGACGTTGTGGAGTACATCCAGGCCAACCAGGCCCAGTTCTTCGCGGACCTCAAGGAGTGGCTGGCGATCCCGTCCATCTCCGGGGACCCGGCCCACCACGACGACGTGCGCCGCTCGGCCGACTGGCTCGCGGAGTACCTGCGCGGCCAGGGCTTCCCGACGGTGGAGGTCTGGCCGACCGCCGGGCTGCCCGCCGTGTACGCCGAGTGGCCCGCCGCCGACCCGGACGCGCCGCGCGTCCTCATCTACGGGCACCACGACGTCCAGCCGGTGACCCCGCTGGAGGAGTGGGACACCGACCCGTTCACGCCGGTCGAGCGCGGCGACCAGCTCGTCGGCCGCGGCACGTCCGACGACAAGGGCCAGGTCTTCTTCCACACCCTCGGCCTGCGCGCGAACCTCGCCGCGAACGGGACGGACGCGCCGCCCGTCACGATCAAGCTGCTGGTCGAGGGCGAGGAGGAGTCCGGCTCGGTGCACTTCGCCGAGCTGCTGACCGAGCGCCGCGAGCGGCTCGCCGCCGACGCCGTGATCATCTCCGACACCACCATGTGGGCGGCGGACGTCCCGTCCATGTGCACCGGCATGCGCGGCCTGACCGAGGCCGAGATCACCCTGCGCGGCGCCGAGGTCGACCTGCACTCCGGCTCGTTCGGCGGGGCCGTCCCGAACGCGCTGCACGCGATGGTCGAGCTGCTCGGCAAGCTGCACGACGCCGACGGGCGGGTCACCGTCCCGGGCTTCTACGACGACGTCGTCCCGCTCACCGACGAGGAGCGCGAGCTGTTCGCGCGGCTGCCGTTCGACGAGGCCGCCTGGCTGGAGACCGCCGGGAACAGCCGCGCCGCGTACGGCGAGGCGGGCTTCACCACCCTGGAGCGGATCTGGGCCCGGCCGACCGCCGAGATCAACGGCATGTGGGGCGGGCACACCGGCCCGGGCGGCAAGACCATCGTGCCGCGCGAGGCGCACGCCAAGCTCTCGTTCCGGCTGGTCGCCGGGCAGGAGCCCGCCAAGGTCCGGGACGCCTTCGTCGCGTGGGTCGAGGCGAACACCCCGGCGGGCGTCGAGGTCGAGGTGCGCACGCCGGGCGGCGGCGTCCGGCCGTGCTTCTCCCCGATCGACTCGGCCGGGGTGAAGGCCGCGCGGCGCGCGATGGAGAAGGCGTTCGGCAAGCAGGTGCTGTTCACCCGTGAGGGCGGCTCCGGCCCCGAGGCCGACCTGGCCGACATCCTGGAGGCGCCGCTGGTGTTCGTCGCGGTCGGGCTGAACGACGACCGCATCCACGCGCCCAACGAGAAGGTCGAGATGCCGCTGCTGCTCAAGGGCGCCGAGGCCGCCGCCCACCTCTGGGACGAGCTGGCGACCGCGCTGCGCTAGCGTGGCCGGGTGAGTGATTTCCCCCGGTCCGGCACCGAGAACAGCACCGACCACGGCCCGCTGGAGTGGCTCGCGCTGGCGCGCGGCACCCTGGACCGGGCCGCCGAGCGGCGCGGCGACGACGCTTTCCTGGACGCGGCCTGGAACGACCCGCGCAGCCGCGTCCTGGTCGTCCGCGGCGGCCAGGTCAACGCCGTGCTCGGCGCCGAACCGGCGCTCGTGCTGCTGCCGCCGGGGGAGGCGCCGCCCGGCGACCGCTATTTCCTCGGCGTGGACGGCGACGGCGCCGCGTTCTTCGCCGTCGCCGCCCCGCTGCCGGTCGTCGAGGGCGCCGAGCCGGTCGGCCTGCGCCGCGTCGGCGCGCTCCTGCCGGACCGCGACTCCGGCCTGATGACGCACGCCGTCTCGCTGGAGCAGTGGCACGCCACGCACACCCACTGCCCGCGCTGCGGGGCCCGGACGGAGATCCGGCAGGCGGGGCACGTCCGGCGCTGCCCGAACGACGAGAGCGACCACTTCCCGCGCCTCGACCCGGCCGTGATCATGCTGGTCACCGACCAGGACGACCGGCTGCTGCTGGCCCGCGGCCCGCAGTGGCCGGCCGACCGCCGGTCGGTGCTGGCCGGGTTCGTCGAGCCCGGCGAGTCGCTGGAGCAGGCGGTCGCCCGGGAGGTCCGCGAGGAGGTCGGGCTGGACGTCCGGGACGTCCGCTACCTGGGCAGCCAGCCGTGGCCGCTGCCGCAGAGCCTGATGGTCGGCTTCACCGCCGTGGCGGACGGCACCCGGCCGCTCGTCCCGGACCCGGTCGAGATCCGCGACGCCGCCTGGTACACGCGGGACGAGCTGACCGCGGAGATGGCGGCCGGCCGGATCGTCGCGCCCGGCCCGCTGTCGATCGCGGCCCAGCTCATCATGCGCTGGTACGGCGGCCCGCTCCCCGAGATGCCCCTGTTCTGACCCGCCTGTCCCCGGCACGCGCGCCGGGGACAGGCGGGTCAGGCGGGTTCGGGGACGCGGTCGGCCCCGGCCGCCGGGTTCAGCCGCAGCGGGGCGGACGCCGAGCCGCCCGCCTCGTGCCGCGCGACGGCGTAGACCGCCACGAGGTAGGCCAGGTCCAGCACGGCCGTCGTGATCATCAGGTAGGGCAGCAGCGGGCCGTGCCGCCACGGCTCGTCCTGCGCCCAGATCCAGCACGCGCCGGACGCCAGGGCCGTCCCGACGCCCTTGGTGAGCGCGATCCACACCGACTGCCCGCGCGTCGAGCCGCGCGCGACCAGCATCGACAGGAACAGCGCGGACATCATCAGGTTCTGCCCGAACGCGGCGAACGTGGCGAGCCCCTGGTCGAACTGGCGGCTCACCATGTCCACGCCCAGGTAGCCCATGACCAGCACCGACGCCAGCATCCCGAGGAACCCCCAGCGCGGCAGGAAGCGGAACTCGCGCGGCCCGTACGCGACGACCAGCCCCAGGATCGCCACGTCGAAGCCGAACCAGACGTAGTTCACGACCAGCTGCATCCCGTCGCCCGGCCGGACGAAGGAGAACAGGAACTCCCAGCCGAGGTTGGCGCCGAGCGCGGCCAGCGGCATGCCGTAGGTCCGCTCGCGCCGGCTCGTCAGGATGATCAGCAGGTAGGTCGCCGTCCAGGCCAGTCCCGAACCGAGCGACAGCGCGTCCGCCACGTCCAACGTGAATCCCCTTCGCGTCGATCGAAGGGCCAGGCTAGCCAGGACGAACGCCGCGGAGGAACGCCGAAGGCCCTTCCGTTACGGGAACGGAAGGGCCTTCGGCGAAACCGCGCCGCGCGGCGGGCGGCGCGGGATCGGGGTCAGGCGCCGATGAGGCGCTTGACCTCCTTGGCGCTGGGGTTGGTCAGCACGACCTCGCCCGCGTCCGGGGTCTGGATCACGACGGTCGGGACGGTCTGGTTGCCGCCGTTCACGCTCATCACGAACTCGGCGGCCTTGGGGTCGCGCTCGATGTCCACCTCGAACATCTCGATGCCGTCCCGGCCGAGCTGGGACTTCAGGCGGCGGCAGAACCCGCACCACGTGGTGGTGTACATGGTGATCCGGCCCTGCTCGGGCTTCTCGGCGGCCTGCGTCGTCATCGTTCTCGTCGGCTCCTCACCTGGACGGGTCTCGGTTCGTGCATGGACGACAACGCCGGGGCGTCCCCGAGCATTCCGTCCGGCCTGACACCATGGAGGCATGGAGGCGGAGGCGGTGCTGGCGGGGCTGGACCCCGAGCAGCGGGCGGTGGCGGAGGCGACGCGCGGCCCGGTGTG
>NZ_JBFAOF010000090.1:0-14217 GCF_040675125.1 Spirillospora sp. NPDC049652
CAGGGCCCAGCCGCCGCCCCGTCCGGCCTGCGGGTACACGGGGATGCCGGCCGCCGACAGGGCCTCCAGGTCGCGGCGGGCCGTGGCGACCGAGACCTCCAGTTCGGCGGCGACCTCCGCCGCCGTCACCCGGCCGCGCGACTGCATCAGCAGCAGGACGGCCACCAGTCGATCCGCTCTCATGCCTCGAAGATGCCAGGAAAAGTGCTCATTCGATGAGCACTTTGCACGGAATCATCGTTCTCACCAGCCACCGAACGGAAGGCACGAGGACATGCTCCGCGGACTCACCACCATCAGCTTCTTCGCCCACGACGTCGCCGCCGCCCGCGACTGGTACGCCGAGCTCCTCGGCATGGGCGCCTACTTCCAGCGGCCCGAGCAGGGCGACCCGGCGTACGTGGAGTTCCGCGTCGGCGACTACCAGCACGAACTCGGCATCATCGATGCCCGGTACGCCCCGTCCGGCCGGGGCGACGACGACACCGGCGCGATCGTCTACTGGGCCGTGGACGACCTGGAGGCGACGTGGGAGCGGCTGCTGGAGATGGGGGCGACGCCGTTCGAGAAGCCGACCGAGCGCGGCCCGGGGTTCGTCACCGCCTCGGTGCGCGACCCGTTCGGCAACATCCTCGGCGTCATGGCCAACCGGCACTACATGGACGTCCTCGCGGGCCGGAAGGGCTGACCTCTGATGACCGGGAACGCGCTGGTCCTGGCCGACGCCGACGCCTGGAGGGCGTGGCTCGCCGAGCACCACGAGACCGCCCGCGACGTCTGGCTGCTGATCGCCAAGAAGCGGAGCCGCGCGAAGACCGTCACCATCGACGAGGCCCTGGACGAGGCGCTGTGCCACGGCTGGATCGACAGCCACCGCCGGTCCTTCGACGACGACCATTACCTGCAGCGCTACTCGCCGCGCGCCCGCCGGAGCCCCTGGTCCCGGATCAACGTGGCGAAGGCCGAGGCGCTGACGGCCGCCGGACGGATGCGTCCGGCCGGTCACGCCGCGATCGAGTCCGCCAAGAACGACGGCCGCTGGCCCACCCCGGCCGCCTGACCACCACCGGTCCGCGTCTGCCCGGGAGGACGGCAGGCCAAGAGGGCTCAAGCCGGGCGCCAAGGGGTGGGTGGGTTATGGCGATGGGATCGGCTTGGTGCGGCATGGGGGTTCGCGGGGGCGGGGTTCGGCGGAGTGGATGGGGGGTGGTGGGCGGTCGGGGTGGGGAGGCGGTGCGGTGCGGATCGCGGGGCCGGTCGAGCCGATGCTCGCGGCCACCGTGGACCGGATTCCGGTCGGCGAGATGGCGTTCGAGCCCAAGTGGGACGGCTTCCGGGTCCAGGTCTGGGTGGGGCCGGACGGGCGGGTGGAGCTGTACTCGCGCGCGCTGGCCCGGCTGACCGCGCTGTTCCCCGAGACGGTCGCGGCGGTCGGCCGGCAGGTTCCGGCGGGGACGGTGCTGGACGGCGAGCTGGTGCACTGGGCTCCCACGGGACGGCTCGACTTCGAGGTTCTGCAGCAGCGGCTCCGGGGCGGCGCCGGACGCGCCGCCGAGCAGGCGCGCGAGCGTCCGGTGCACGTGGTGGTGTTCGACGTGCTGGAGACGGCGGCCGAGGGGGACGTGCGCGGCCTGCCCCTGGAGCAGCGGCGGCGGTTGCTGGAGGAACTGTTCGCGGACGCGCCGCCGACCGGGCTGGCGGTGCTGACCCCGCAGACCGCGGACCGGGGCGAGGCCGAGCTCTGGCTTGAGGTGCTGACCAGCCAGGGCATCGAGGGCCTCGTGATCAAGCCGCTCGGCGGCGCCTACCTGCCGGGCCGGCGGCGCTGGTTCAAGCTGAAGCGCCGGTGGACGGTCCTGGCGATCGCGGGCGGGTTCCTCGGTCCGTTCGACGCGCCGGCCGGGCTGGTGATCGGACGCGTCTTCCCGGACGGGCGGCTGCGCATCACCGGACGCACCACGGCCCCGGCGGCAGGGCTGCGGACCGAGCTGGCGGCCGAACTGGTCGCGCGGTACCCCGCGCCGCCGGAGCATCCGTGGCCGGAGCGGCTGGCCCCGAACTGGCACTCCGAGCAGCCCGAGCCGATCCTGTACCACCGGATCCGGCCGGACCTGGTGGTCGAGGTGTCGGTGGACGTCGCCACCGAACGCGGCCAGCGCTGGCGGCACGTGGCCCGGCTGCTCGACGTCCGCGGCGACCTCGACCCGCTGGACGTGCCGCACGGCCTCGACCTGGAGTGAGCCGGACGGGCATCCGACTCGTCCGAGTTCGGGGCACATGGGGGATCCGGGCCATCATTTGACCACTCCGAGTAATCAGTCCGTGGCTAGATGCATATGGTCGGGTGCATGAGAGATCTACGCACACGCAAGTACCACCAGTGGTTCCAGGGGGCCGACGCGGACGGCGACGGCCTCCTCGCGCGCGGGGATCTGATGCGGATCGCCGAGCGGGCCGTGGCCGTCCAGGGCGTCCCGCCCAACTCGCCGCACGCCCGGCAGCTGAACGAGTCGATGGACTGGTTCTGGGTCGGGGTCATCGCCCCCTACGACCGCAACGGCGACGACCAGGTGAACCGCGCGGAGATGACCGAGGGGTTCATGGCCGCCCTGACCGACCGGTCCCGCTACACCCAGCAGATCAAGTGGATCGCCGACCTCATCTTCGACCTCGGGGACGCCGACCGCGACGGGAGGATCTCGCTGGCGGAGTTCAGCCAGGTCTTCGCGGCGGGCATGCAGATCCCCAGCACCGACTGCGCCCTCGTCTTCAACCAGCTCGACCTGGACGGGTCGGGCACGCTGGGCCGCACGCAGTACCACGACGCCGTCATCGAGTTCTTCTACGGGGACGACCCCGACGCGGCCGCCAACCACCTCTTCGGACGGATCTTCAACTGACGCGCCGCGCCGGGCGGCGCTCCGGACGTTGCTCCGGGCGGTGCTCCGGGTCGCGGCGGCCGATGATCGCGCCCATGCCGCCGGTGGCGTTCACCAGGGCGATGAGCATCACGAGGTCGGCCAGTTCCGCGTGGCCGTAGTGCTCGGCGGCGTCCGTCCAGGTCCCGTCGGAGGCGGCGGCGCCCGCGGCGATGCGGGCGCCCTGCTCGGCGAGTTCCAGGGCCGCGCGCTCGGCCGGGGTGAACACCGCCGCGTCGCGCCAGGCCGCGACCTGGGCGATGCGGGCGGCGCTCTCCCCGGCCCGCGCGGCGTGCCGGCTCCACATGCCGGCGGCGCGGGTGTCGCCGTTGAGCTGGCTCGCGCGCAGCAGCACGAGGTTCTGGACCGAGGCCGGCAGCGTCGACTGCTCCAGGACCGTCCTGATCGCCGGACCGAGGTGGTCGGCGATCTCGGCGGTGGCCGCCGGGTCGCCGATGAGACGCACATGAGCCGCCATGTCGCACTCCTTGTGTCGGTAGCCGTCGTACAGAAGATGGCTACGGCCCGGGAGATGTGACATGCGGGCGCGTGGCGTCCGCCACACGGCGCGGGGCGGGTCAGGCGGGGGCGGCGCGCAGGGGGTTGGCGAGGGCGCGCTTCTCGTAGTCGAGCGCGAGCTCCTCGGGCATGGCGGCGAGGTCGGAGCAGCGGACGAAGTCGCGCAGCGTGGTGCCGGTGCAGGCGGCGTCCACGTTCGGCGCGCCGCGGCGGGCGCGGACGTCGTCCAGGTGGACGGTGCGGAAGTCGATGCTGAAGCGCGTCCGGCCGGAGGTGTTCGGGACGGTCGAGTGGAACTGCGCGCCGGAGAAGACCAGCAGGCCGCCCGCTTCGGGCACCACCCGGATCTGCGGGTCCAGCTCGACCGGCTCCTCGGCCTTCGGCTGTTCGCGGGTGTCGGTGCCGATGTGCCGGGCGGCCGTGCGGCGGCTCGTCCGGTTCCACTCGGCGTAGTCGTAGCGCGCGCTGCCGTTCAGGACCGGGCGGTCGAAGTAGCGCGGGTGGAAGGCCATCGCGTTCTCCGGGACGATCCCGAAGACCGGGATCCACCAGTTGACCTGGTTGAACGGGGCGGAGTACCAGCAGTCCCGGTGCGGGTGGAAGGCGTAGGAGATACCGGTCGTGAGGTAGTCGCCGGACGTGGAGGTCCGCAGCCGCGGCACGTCGAAGTAGGTGCGGGACGGGTCGCAGCCCATCTCCGCCAGCAGCTCGGGCAGCAGGGCCCGGCAGCGCGGATGGTGGATGAAGCGGGGCTTGAGCTCCGCCAGGAGGGCGGCGAACGCGCCGACCTCCATCTCGTGCTGCGCCGTCTCCGGGTCGCGGCCGCCGAACGCCTCGTCGATCAGCTCGCGCGCGAACCCGATCAGCGCCCGGGACGCCGGAGTGGCCGAGTAGACGAACACCTCGCCCTGGAAGAGCAGCCCCCGCCGCGTGTCGTCGTCCAGCACGGCATTGGAGAACACCGAACTCACCGTTGAACGCCCCCTTGCCCCCGTGAACCGTCGTTCCGGACGAATATCGCTCATGGTCCGGCGGATCGCTGCGGTGCGGGCGGCAGATGACCAGAACAGGACGTGCGGAATCACCTTTCGTAACGGGTTTCACTTTTCCCGTAACCGCATGGGCCCGGGGCGTCAGGTGTGTTCGGAGATGAGGGTCGCGCGGGTGCCGGGTTCGAGGGCCTGGAAGGTGTGGGGGAGGTCGCCCGGATAGGCGATGTAGTCGCCGGGGGCGAGCTCGACGGGATCGTCCAGGAGGCCGACGAGGGCGCGTCCGGTGCTGAGGACGACGTGCTCGACGACGCCGGGCATGTGGGGGTCGGACACGCGGGGCGGGCCGGGCTCTGCGGTGATCTGGTAGACGTCGCGGCGGGCGCCGGGAGGGCAGGACGCGAGGACGGTCGCGCGGTAGTCGGCGCGGTCGGCGGTCAGCGACGGCCCCTCGCCCGCGCGGATCACCTGGACGCGCGGGACGGGCTGCGCGACGAGCTGGGCGAACGGGACGTCCAGCGCGACGGCGAGCGCCCACAGGGTCTCGACGCTCGGGTTGCCCGCGCCCGACTCCAGCTGGGACAGCGTGGACTTGGCGACCCCGGCGCGGCGGGCGACCTCGGTCAGCGACAGGCCGCCGCGGGCGCGTTCGCGGCGCAGCGCGGCGGCGATGAACTCCATCGGCGGACGGGCGGTCTGCTCGCTCATGGGCGTTCATCCTAGTGAACATGGTTCGATTTGACGAACACGCCCGGATCGTTCATTTTGGACTACGTGCGTTCGATATGGAGAACAGTCGACCGGGACATCGCGCTGGTGTGCCTGGCCGTGGGTGTGACCTCGGTGTCCTACGGCGCGGTCTCGGTCGCGTCCGGGCTGCCCTTCTGGTTCCCGGTGGTGATGGGGACGCTGGTCCTCGCCGGATCGTCGGAGTTCCTGTTCGTCGGGATCGTCGGCGCGGGCGGCTCGCCGATCGCGGCGGCCCTGGCCGGGCTGCTGGTCAACGCCCGGCACCTCCCCTACGGGCTGGCGCTGCCGGACGTCCTCGGCGGCGGGTGGCGGCGGGCGCTCGGCGTCCACCTGATGAACGACGAGTCGGTCGTGTTCGCGCTCACCCGCAAGGAGGGCGCGGCGCGGTCCTACTGGACGTGCGGCTTCGGCGTCCTGCTGTGCTGGCCGCTCGGGGCGCTGCTCGGCGCGGGCGTCGGCTCGACGGTCAGCGACCCGGACGCGTTCGGGCTGGACGCGATGTTCCCGGTCGTGATCCTCGCGCTGATCCTGCCGTCGCTGCGGGACAAGGGGACGCGGCGTCCGGCGCTGCTGGGCGCGGTCATCGCGCTCGTGTGCGTGCCACTGCTGCCCGTCGGGCTCCCGCTGCTGGCCAGCCTCGCCGCGCTCGCGGCGCTGCCGCTGCTCGGCGGGCGGAACACCGAACCGAGCCAGGGCGCAGATCCGGGGCGGGACGTTGATCCGGGGCAGGACACCGAGCCGGGTCAGGGCGTCGGGTCGAGACAGGGCGTCCAGCCGGGTCAGGGCGTGGAGTCGGGTCAGGGCGTGGAGTCGGGTCAGGGCGTGGAGTCGGGTCAGGGCGTGGAGCGGGGGCGGGCATGATCGTCGTTTCGATGCTCGCCCTGGCCGCCGGGACGTACCTGCTGCGCCTGTCCGGGCCGCTGCTGCGGACCCGGATCACCTTCCCGCCGAGCTTCGAGCGGCTGCTCGACGCGTCCGCGGTCGTGCTGCTGACCGCGCTGGTCGCGGTCACCGCGCTGACCGAGGGCGACGGACCGGCGGACGCCGCGCGTCCCATCGGCGTGCTGGTCGGGGGCGTCCTGGCGTGGCGGAAGGCGTCGTTCATGGTCGCCGTCCTCGCCGCCGCCGCCACGACGGCCGTGCTCCGGCTGCTGTGACCCGCGCGTGTGACCCGGGCGAAGGCGGCCCTGGACGAGCGGGCGTCCGACAAGAGTGCGGGCGCGGGTTTGTCGCATGCCGCATTGCCGCGGGTCACGCGGACGCCGAAGGATCAAGGCATGAGGCGTTTCGCGAGTGTGGACGAGTTCGCCGCCGCCAAGGGCGAGCACCTGGGGTACAGCCCGTGGCGGACGGTGGAGCAGCGGCAGATCGACCTGTTCGCCGAGGCGACCGACGACCGGCAGTGGATCCACGTCGATCCCGAGCGGGCCAAGGACGGCCCGTTCGGCACCACGATCGCGCACGGCTACCTGACGTTGTCGCTGGTCAGCGCGTTCATGCCGGAGATCTTCCACATCGACGGGCTGTCCATGGGCGTGAACGTCGGGCTGAACCGGGTGCGGTTCCCGGCGCCGGTGAAGGTCGGGTCGCGGATCCGCGGCGGCGCGCAGCTGATGGACATCAAGAACTCCCCGGCCGGACGGCTGTCGACGGTCAAGCTGACGGTCGAGGTCGAAGGCGAGCGCCGCGCCGCCTGCGTCGCCGAGACGCTCTCCCTGTACGTCCCGTAGGACGCCGGGCGGGCGGCCGTGGTGATCGCCGGTGCGCTAGCGTCCCCGGGGTGAGTGATCTGGACGGGCTGCCCCGGGTGGAGTTCGCGTTTCCGGGTCCGCTGCGCGACAAGCTCGTGGCCGCGGTCCTGTCCGGCGCGAAGACGAGCACCACCGGCCTCGTGGCCGCCTACGAGGCCGAGGGCGAGCCGCTGCCCGAGGTCGGGCGGCGGGGCGTCGTGGTCGACTCGGCCGAGCGGGACGTGGCGGTGCTGGAGACGGTCGCGGTGGACACCGTCCGGCTGGCGGACGTCGGCTGGGAGCACGCCCGGGACGAGGGCGAGGGCCACCGGTCGGTCGCCGAGTGGCGGGCGGCGCACGAGGACTTCTGGCACGGCGCGGAGGTGCGCGCCGCGATGGGCGACCCTGGCTTCACCGTGGACGATGACACCCTCGTGGTGGTCCAGCGTTTCCGGCTCGTGCGGACGCTGGACGACCACGGGCGGTTCGAGCCCGCGCGGACGTCCACCGAGCGCAACACGCTGGCCGGGTTCCTCGACTGGCAGCGCGCCACCCTCGCGATGAAGTGCGAGGGCCTCGACGCCGAGCAGCTCCGGCGCAGGGCGCTGCCTCCCTCGGAACTGTCGCTGCTCGGACTCGTCCGGCACATGGCCGAGGTCGAGCACGGCTGGTTCCGCGGAGTGGTCTGCGGCGAGAGCGGCGGCGGGCTCTGGCCGCGGACCGGCGACGGCGAGAGCACCGACTTCGACGTGGACGACGCGGACCCGGACGAGATGTTCGCGGCGTGGCGCGCCGAGTGCGACAACTCGCGCGCCGTGGTCGCGGCTCGGGAGCTGGACCAGGCCGTCCGCTGGCGGGACGAGACGTACTCGGTCCGCTGGGTCGTCACGCACATGATCGAGGAGTACGCGCGCCACAACGGGCACGCCGACCTGCTCCGCGAGCACATCGACGGCGTCACCGGCGAGTGACGCGCGCCGGCCCCGCTCAGGGCGGCACCGCGTCCGCGGGACGGGCCTCGGCCGCGCGGTTGCCGAGGTTCCACAGCAGCGTCTCGGGGACGCCGGTGAGTTGGACGCTGGTGAGTTCGGCCTTCACCGGTCCACGGTGACCGGGGTCCCGTCGATCGCGCCGCGCAGCACCTCGGCGTGCCCGTTGTGCCGGGCGTACTCCTCGATCATGTGGCAGAGGATCCAGCGCAGCGAGACCGCGCCGCGCCTCGGGTGGACGCCGGTCGCGTCCAGGCCGGGCGCGGCGGCGACGATCGCGCGGGACCGCGCGCACTCCTCGTACCAGGCGTCGTAGGCGGCCTCGGCGGGGCCGTCGAACCCGAAGTCGTCGCCGGGGAACCGGGACCACCGCAGCTGCACGTCCTCACCTGCGAAGACGCGGCGGAACCAGGCTCGTTCGACCTCCGCCATGTGCCCGACGAGACCGGCGAGGGTGAGCGCCGAGGGGGCGGCGGCCGGAGCCGCCATCCGCTCGTCGGCCAGCCCGGCGCACACCATCGCGAGCGCGTCCCGCTGCCCTTCGAGAGCGGCGACGAGCGTCGCGCGCTCGCCGTCCGCCCCGCCGCCGGTTCCGTCCACCCCGCCAGCCTATTGCCGGACGTGCGCCGGACCGCCACGCTGTGATCAGCGCGGACCGACGCCAGGGAGGCGCGATGGACCTCTACGAGACGGCCTACCTGTGCGGAGGCGCCGACCGCGTCGCGCTCGTCGCCCTCGTCCGGGCGGCTCAGGACGACGTCATCAAGATCGCCCTGGCACGGCACCGGGTCACGGCCGCATCGCCGGCTCCCCCGGACGGGGACGCCGATCCGATGACGGCCGTGGTGCTGGCCGCGATCCCCTCCTCGGGCGCCCTGCTCGGTGAGGTCAGGCGGCTGGTGGCCGGGTCGGACGCGGTCGCGGGCATCCGTGAGGAACTGGTGGCGCGGGGCCTGCTGCGCGGACGGTTCCGCACCTCACGCGGACGCCGCGCGCGGACGGACCTCGATCCCGCGACGCCGCTGGAGCGGGTGGCGGTGCTCGGGGAGGCGGGGATCGCGGACGAGCGGCTGCGCACGACGTTCGCCACGTCCGACCCGGACCTCTCGGGCGTCCGCTGGCTCCGCCGCCATCCGCTGGGGAACGGGCGCGGGTACGGCGAGTACGACCCGCCCGACGGCAACGCTTCCGGATACGGAGCGGACGGCGGCGGCGGGAGCGGCGGCGGCTGGTGAGCCCGGCGCACAGGGCGTGAGACGACCGTCAGGCGGGGCGTGAGACGACCGTCACGCGGCTCGGGCCGTTGACCTCAACCATTGTTGAGGTCGCAGAGTGGACCGCGTCGTCCCGGTCGTCGGGGCGCGCGACCACTGGAGGCGCAGCGATGGGCGAGACCCCCCGCGATCCGCACCGACCGCCGTCCGAAGCCCCGCCGCTGCGGGTCGCGGCGATCATCGGCAGCACCCGGCCCGGCCGGTACGGCCCGACGATCGCCGACTGGTTCACCGGGGTGGCCCGGTCCCGGGACGACATGGAAACCGAGGTCATCGACCTCGCCGAGACCATGCCGCCGGCGGAGGGCGCACCCCGTCCCCCGGCGGCCGAGGCGGCGCACGCGTTCGCCGAGGCGACCGGGAAGCTGGCCCGCGCGGACGCGTTCGTGGTGGTCACGCCCGAGTACAACCACAGCTTCCCGGGCGGGCTGAAGGAGTTCATCGACGCGCACCGGACGCAGTGGGAGGCCAAGCCCGTCGCGTTCGTGTCGTACGGCGGGATGTCGGGCGGGCTGCGCGCGGTCGAGCACCTGCGCCAGGTGTTCGCCGAACTGCACGCCACGACCGTCCGGAACGTGGTCAGCGTGCACAACCCGTGGACGACGTTCGACGCCGCCTGCCCGGACGCGCGCGCCGCCGCCCACCGGATGCTGGACCAGCTCGGCTGGTGGGGCGGCGCGCTGCGCGACGCCCGCTCCGTCCGCCCGTACGTGGGGGCCTGACGATGGCCGCCACGATGACGCGCGGCGGGACCGGCGCCGCGACGCCGCGCGCGACCCGGCCGATGACGCTCGCGCTGGTCCTGGTGCTCGGCGGGGTGATGGTCTCGCTCGACACCACGGTCGTGAACGTCGCGATCAACCGGCTGTCCCAGACGTTCGACGCCTCGCTCGCGACGATCCAGTGGATCGCCACCGGGTACTCGCTGGCGCTCGGCGCGATGGTGCCGACGGCGGCGTGGGCCGTCGGGCGGTTCGGGGCGAAGCGGCTTTACCTGACGGCCGTCACGGCGTTCGTCCTCGGCTCGGTGCTGGCCGGGCTGGCCTGGAACGTCCCGTCGATGATCGCGTTCCGGGTGGTGCAGGGCCTGGCGGGCGGGCTGGTGATGCCCGCCGGCATGACCATCCTGATCCGCGCGGCGAAGCCGGAGGAGCTCGGCAAGCTGATGGGCACCAACGGGCTGGCGATCCTCGTCGGCCCGCTCGCCGGGCCCGCGCTCGGCGGCTGGCTGATCGACCAGGTGTCGTGGCGCTGGATGTTCTTCATCAACCTGCCGGTCGGGCTGGCGATCCTGCTGCTGGCCGGACGGCTGTTCCCCGCCGACGTCCCCGGCACGCGGCGCGCGCTGGACGTCCCCGGGCTGCTGCTGCTCTCCCCCGGCCTCGCCGCGCTGATCTACGGCGTGACCCGGTTCGGGGACGGCGCGTCCGGCGCGGCCGCGTTCGGGTGGATCGCGGCCGGGCTCGCGCTGGCGGCCGCGTTCGCGGTCCGGGCGCGGTTCGCCGCGCATCCGCTCATCGACCTGCGGCTCTTCCGGACGCGGACGTTCTCCGCCGCGACCGGCACGATGGCGGTGTTCTGCGCGGGCTACTTCGGCACGATGATCCTGGCCCCGCTGTACTTCCAGCTCGTGCGCGGCGAGTCCGCGACGGTCGCCGGGCTGCTGGCGATGCCGGCCGCGTTCGCGTCCGGGACGGCCATGCAGGTCGCCGGGCGGCTGGCGGACCGGATCGGGCCCGGGCGGATCGTCCCGGTGTCGGTCCTGGTCGCCGCGTCCGGGTTCGCGCTGCTGCTCGTCCAGCTCACCGCGGACGCCTCCTACTGGGGCCTCGCGGGCGCGACGATGCTCATCGGCGCGGGCGGCGGCGCGACGATCATGCCCGCGATGACGGCCGCGACCCGCGGCGTATCGCACGACCAGGCGCCCGCCGCGAGCACCACCGTCAACCTGGTGACGACCACCATGGCGGCGGTCGGGACGGCGTCGGCCAGCGCGCTGCTGTCGGCCCGCTTGCCGGACGGCGGGATCCAGGCCGTCCACCGCATGGCCGGAGCCGTCCGCGAGGACGCGGCGCCGACCCTCGCGCACGCCTTCCAGCTCACCTACTACCTCCCGCTCACGCTGGTCGTGGCCGCTCTCGTGCCCGCCCTGCTGATCCACCGCCGTTCGACCGAGAAGGAGTCCTCATGAAGGTCCGCGTCGAGATGACCGAGGACATCGCGTGCGCCTGGTCCGCCCTGGCCCACGCCCGGCTGGAGAACGCGCTGGAGCGGTTCCGCGCCGAGGGCGGTGAAGCGGAGGTCGTCTACCGGCCGTTCCAGATCGTCCCGGACGCGCCGACCGCCGGAGAGCCGCTCGCCGAGGTGCACCGGCGCGTGTTCGGCCCGGAGGCGAAGCGCAACACCGACCGGATGGCCGCGCTCGCCGCGCGCGACGGGTTCACGATGCGGTTCGACCGCGCGGTGTTCGCCAACACCCTCGACGCGCACGGGCTGGTCGCGGCCGCCGCCCTGCACGGGAAGGGCGAGGAGGCGGCCCGGCGGATGTTCCGCGCGTACTTCGGCGACGGCCTCAACGTCGCCGACCGGACGGTCCTGGCCGAGGTGGCGGAGGAGCTCGGCGTCCCGTGGCGGCCGGACGACCTCACCGGCGAGGTCCGCGAGGCGATCGGACGGGTGCGCGCGGAGGGGGTGACGAGCGTGCCGCGCTTCGTCATCGGTGACCGGACGCTACCGCCCGGCGCGCCGTCCACCGACGACCTGCTCACCGCCATGCGCGCCGCCGCTCAGACGGCGGGCGGCGGGTCGCGCTGAGGCCGCCGGATCAGTGCCGGGACGCGGGCGGGATGTTGTGGTTCAGCCGGAACAGGTTGGACGGGTCGTACTCGGCCTTCAGCCTCGTCAGCCGGTCGTGGTCACCCGGCTCGTAAGCCGCCCGGACGTTCTCGACCGTCGCGTTCGCGCCGTACAGGAAGTTGAGCGCGTGACCCAGCTTCCACGGCGCGACCGTGGCGTCCAGGCGGTCGTGGAGGTCTCGCACGCCGTCCGCCGTCGCGTCGCGCCGCAGCGGGGACAGGAAGGCGACCAGGTGGGCGGCGTCGCGGTGGCCGACGGCGCTCGGGACCTCCGGGGCCTTGGCCATCGCGCCGCCGAGGTGGCGGATCTCCATGATCCGCGGGGCGTCCGAGCCGCCCGGGCCGGTGATGGCCAGCGCCTCGTCCACGGCGCTCTGCGGCAGCTCTCCTACCAGCGCGTGGGTGGCGTGGTACCCCATCGGGACGTCCGGTTCATTGTGGATCGTTCCGACCTCCGCGTACGGCATCTCCCGGACGTCGTCGACCAGCCGGGGCGCGACCTCGCGCAGCGGCGCGACGAGGCGCTCGCCCGCCGCCGCGTCGCCCAGGTAGGCGATCCGGACGTGCGCGACGTGCCGCCCGCGCAGCGGCTCGGGCACCCCCGGCACGTCGGGTAGCGGGATGAGAGCGACCGACGAGTTCATCTCGTCCGGGACGCTCGCCGTCCACTCGCGGTAGGCCGCGAGGACCGCCGGGACGTGCTCGGCGTCGAAGTAGAGGCCGCCGCCGTAGAGCCGGTCCAGCGGGAACAGGCCGAACTCGACGGCGGTCACGACGCCGAAGTTGGCGCGGCCGCCGCGCAGGGCCCAGAACAGGTCCGGGTCGGACTCGGCGGTGACGCGCCGCAGCGCGCCGTCCGCGGTGACGGCCTCGATCGCCCGGACGTGGTCGGAGGCGTGCCCGACCGTCCGGCCGAGGATGGAGATCCCGCCGCCGAGCAGGTAGGACACCACGCCGACACCCGGCGCGGAGCCGTTCGCCCCGGCCAGGCCGTGGGGCGCGGCGGCGCGGACGACGTCCCCCCAGCGCGCGCCCGCTTCGACGCGGGCCGTGCGGGTGGCGGGGTCCACGGTGACGCCGGTCAGGGCGCGCGTGCTGACCAGCAGGCCGCCGTCCGCGGGGAGCGGGAGGCCGTGGCCGGTGTTCTGCACCGCGACCGGGAGCCCGCGTCCCACCGCGTGCCGCACGGCGGCCACCACGTCGGACGCCCCGGACGCGACCGCCACCACCTCCGGGCGGTGCCACCCGGACAGCTGGAAGCCGCCGCGCGCCTCGTCGTATCCGTCGTCCGCGCTGGTCAGGACAGGTCCGTGGAAGTCCGGAATCGTCATCGCCGTTCCCTTCTCGCTTGCTCACCTCCCAGCCTGCTCCGCGATGATCCATAAGTCCAAGACACGTTTTTTCTGTCAGTCAGAAGCGTCGCTTATGGAGAGCGGGGCGAGCACCGGGTTGCGGACGTGCTCGAAGACCACCGACGTCCGGAACCCGGCGACCTCCGGCCGCTTGCTCAGCCGGTCCAGCAGCATCGCGTGCAGGTCGTCCAGGTCCCGGACGGCGACGTGCAGCACCAGGTCGTCACCGCCCGCCACCATGAACACGCCGATCACCTCGGGCAGCGTGCTCACGTACGCGATCGCGGCGTCGATGACCGCGCGGCTCAGCGGCCGGATCTGCAGCGCCACCAGCGCCTGCACGCCCCGGTCGAGCGCCTTGAGGTCGATGTCGGCGTGGTAGCCGCGGATCACGCCGCGCCGGGTCAGCGCGCGCACCCGCTCCAGGCAGGTGGACGGCGCGACGCCGACCACGCGGGCGAGCTCCCGGTTGGAGATCCGAGCGTTCGCCTGGAGAATCCGCACGATTTCCGAATCAAGTTCGTCCATGCCCGCGATTCTGGCCTTTTTCCGGCCGGACGTTCGGCGGGAGCGCCACCGGGCCGTCCGAATGCCTACCTTCATGGCGAAATCTCGGACATCTCAGGGAGTGCTCGTTGACCACCGTCCAGGAGCCCGCGTCCGCCCTTCCCGCCCCCCGGCGGGGCGGGCTCGGAGTCGGCACCGGCACCGCGCTGCTGACCGGCGCGGTGCTCGGCCCCGGCGTCCTCGCGCTGCCGCACCTCGCCGCCGCCGCGGCCGGACCCGCCGCGATCCTCGCGTGGGCCGCGCTGCTCGCGCTCAGCGCCCCGGTCGCGCTGAC
>NZ_JBFAOF010000091.1:0-14173 GCF_040675125.1 Spirillospora sp. NPDC049652
AACGGCGCTCCCGGCCGGGCAGCGAACTCCCCCCCGGGCTGGGCCGCGAAGGGCGAGGCCGAGGGGTGTTCCGGACCGCCGTACTGGGGCTCAGGGCCCCCGTACGGCTCGCCGTAGGGCATCTGCTGGGGACCCGTCGCGTGGCGCTGGGGGGCGGGCAGTGACCCGTCCGTCCGGCGCGGCTCGGGGACCGGCGACGCTCCTCGTTCGCCCAGCATCGCGATCAGCGCGCGGGCGGTCTCGTCGTCCAGCCGGACGAGCACGCTCGGCCGTCCGGCGGGGTCGACATAGGGGGAGATCGACGGTGACGCGATGCGGTCCGGAAGGTTCCGGGCCAGCTGTTCGCGCAGGTCGTGGGCGAGGCGAAGCGCCTGTCGGTCGCTGTCGCTGAGATGTGCGGTCATCGCGATCTCCGGGGAGTTCACGTGCGGGGGGCCATGGCAATCCTGCTAGGAATAGCGTGCAGGTGCAAGATCTGATGCACGTGCAGATTCACGGATCTTTTCGCGTCACTTCCGTCCCCGCCGCTCGTTTCCGCCCCTTCCGGCAGGCCGTCCGGCACCCGCTGCAGGGCCCCGCACCGGCTGCCACCAGCCCCTATGCGGCAAGGGATTCCGTGCTCCGAGGCCCGGCCTGCCGGGCGCCATCCCCGCGCGGTGCGAGGGCGCCTCTCGAAAGAAAGATCGAGCCGCACCGGGGTGAAGCCCGCAGCGGGGGCCGATCGGTGATCATCAGTGACCGCTTCCCTACGATGCGCTCATGACCGAGCGCCCCGTGATCATCGGCCGCCCCTGGCGGCGCCGGATGGAGGCCCGCGACCCCGCCGAACGGCACCGGGTGGCGTCCTCCCTCGAGCTGTTCTTCGACCTCTGCTTCGTCGTCGCCGTCGGCGCGGACGCGGCGCGCCTGGAGCACGCGCTCGCCGAGGGCCGTGTCCTCTGGGGCGTGGCCGGATTCCTGCTGATCTTCGCGGCGATCAACTGGGCCTGGCTGAACTACACCTGGTTCGCCTCCGCCTACGACACCGACGACACCTACTTCCGGTCGGCGACGATGATGGTCATGGCCGGGGCGCTGGTGCTGGCCGCGGGCGTCCCCCGCGCCTTCGACCACCGGGACCTGAAGATCATGGCGGTCGGCTACGCGATCATGCGGCTCGGCCTGGAGTCGCAGCGGCTCCGCGCCGCCGCCGGCGATCCAGAGCACCGGACGACCATGCTCCGCTTCGTCACCGGCGAAGGCGGCTGCGCCGTCTACTGGCTCGCCGTCGCGTTCGCCGCCCCGAGATCCTGGCAGCCCTGGCTCATCGCGGCCGGCATCGCCGCCGAGCTGCTCGTCCCGCCGTGGGCCGAATCCGCCGGCCGGACGACCTGGCACCCCCACCACATCACCGAGCGGTACGGGCTCCTCACGATCATCGTGCTCGGCGAGACGGTCCTCTCCTCCACCAACGCGGTGCGGGACGCCCTGTCCGGCGACGCGTCCCTCCGCCTCTACACGGTGGCGGCCGGCGGCCTGGTCACCGTCTTCGGCATGTGGTGGGTCTACTTCTCCATGTCCTCGGCCGGTCTGCTCACCGATCTACGCACATCCATCCTGTGGGGCTACGGGCATTACGTGATCTACGCGTCCGGGGCCGCCGTCGGCGCCGGGATCGCCGTGAACGCCGCGCTGGCCACCCACGAGGCCCACATCTCGTCCGCCACGGCTGGGCTCTCCCTGACCGTCCCGGTGTTCTGCTACCTCCTGGTCGTCTGGTGGCTGCTCGTGCGGCCACACGGAGAGGACGCCCCGTACGCGTGGGGGATGCCGGTGATCGGCCTGGCGGCGATCGCCACCTCCTGGTCCGGGCATGCCGTCGCGCTGACCGGCGTCCTCATGGCCCTGCAGATCGTGCTGAGCATCTGGGCCCACGGAACCAAGGGGTCCCGGCCGTCCGCCGCCCGGTCGAGGAACGGCGGGGCGGCCCCGCGTTAAGGTCGCTGCGATCAAGCGAAAGGCGGCCGTCCATGACCGAGACCCTTAACCTGCGTCAGCTGAACCGGGCGACGCTCGCCCGTCAGATGCTGCTGACCCGTGAGGCCGTCCCGGTCCCCGAAGCGGTCCAGCGGCTCGGCGGGCTCCAGGCGCAGGAGCCGAAGCCTCCGTTTTTCGGCCTGTGGTCGCGCTTGGAGGGGTTCCGCGCCAAGGATCTGCACACGGCCGTCCACGACCGGTCCGTGGTGCGGGCCACCTACCTGCGCGGGACGCTGCACCTGGTGTCGGCCGCCGACTACGCCGCCCTGCGGGCGACCCTCCAGCCCATGCTGGACGGCGCGCTGAAGGTCCTCGGCGACAAGGCGGCCGGGCTGGACCGTCCGGCGGTGCTCGCCGCGGCCCGGCGCCACCTCACCGAAGGTCCGCGCACCTTCAACGAGCTGCGCGCCCTTCTCCAGGAGGACTTCCCGGACGTCTACGACCGCGCGCTCGGCTACGCCGTCCGGATGTGGCTGCCGCTGACGATGGTGCCGACCGATGATCGCTGGGGCTTCCCGCGCACCGCGTCCTTCACCCCCGCCGACACCTGGCTCCACACCGCTCTCTCCGACGGCCCGGACGACGAGGCGCTCGCCCTGCGCTACCTGGCCGCCTTCGGCCCCGCGACGGCCGCCGACGCGCAGACATGGTCGGGGACGGCGGCGTGCGGGGCGGCGCTGGAACGGCTGCGTCCCCGGCTCCGGACGTTCCAGGACGAGCGGGGACGCGAGCTGTTCGACCTGCCCGACGCGCCCCGCCCGGACGAGGACACCCCCGTCCCGGCGCGCTTCCTCCCCGAGTTCGACAACCTCGTCCTCGCCCATGCCGATCGGCGGCGCGTCATCGCCGACGCACACCGTCCGCTTCTCACCACCAAGAACCTGCGCGTCCGGGCGGTCTTCCTCTGGGACGGCTTCGCCGCGGGCCTCTGGGAGCTGGAGCGCAAGCGCAAAGTGGCGACGCTGCGCCTCCGCCCTTTCGAGCCGCTCCCCCGCGAGGCCGTCACGGCGCTGACCGCCGAAGCCGAGTCCCTCCTGAACTTCGCCGAACCGGACGCCACCGAGCGCAAAATCGAAGTGGCGGACCCTGCCTGACCTGTTCCGGGCCTCGCCCGGCGGCTCCCCTCATCCCCTTGGGCGCCGAACCTTGTTCAGCGCCCTGAACTGGGACGACGCTGGTCAGCCTTAGTGGGGTGGGCCCCACCCGATCTCCGCCCTCCGGGCCAGGACGTCACCGCACGCGCGCGCCCGGCGTCCAATAGTGATCAAGCCGAGACCTGGACTGATTGAAAGATCCACGATTTCGTCGCAAGCTGTCTGGGGTCAACCCCGCGACACCGCTCCATGACTCCTGGCGAGTTCAGACATGCCCCTAACATCCTGGTCCGCGCCCCACGGCTCCACGGCCGTGGCCGACGCGGACTCCCACCCGGCCCTCTCCGCGCCGCCTGCCCCGGCCCGACCGACCCCGTACCGCCGACAGGACGCGACCATGTTCGAGATCTGGGAGACGGGCGAACCGCCCCGGCGCATCACCGAAGCCGGAAGTCTCGAGATCGCGCTGGAGAAGGTCGACACGATGTGCCGACTCCGCCACGACCAGGCGGTCGCGCACGTGGGCCAGCCCCGCGAGCACTACCGCTTCGAGATCCGCGACGCGGTGGGCCGTGCCCTCGCCCGCCTCACCTACGCCCCGGACACGACCCGCGAGTACCAGAGCGTCGTCGTCGAGGAACTCCGCGAAGACGGCCACTCCCCGACCTGACCGCCCTTCCTCGCAGCCACGCGGCCGCCCGCCCTCCCCCCGAGAGCGGGCGGCCGCTCGCTTTTGCACCTCCGCCCCAGCCACATACTCCAGCGAGCACAGGTCCCCAGGACCGGCTGCCGCCGGGCCATCAGGTCAACCACCAGCGCACCACCCGCCGCAACCGCCTGCTTTACCCGCAAGACCTGCCACAGCCACGTGTTTTCAGCCGCAGAGATGCCGAACGACCCGGCCTTCCACAACCCGATCACCGGGCAGGGCACCGACCTCAGCCCTTGGCCAGCGGGTCCCCGCGCCGCGGCTTCGTCCGGACGCGCATCACCTGCCGCCACCACACGCTTCTTGCACGGCCGCCGCAGCCGCTATTCAATCCCGGGTCTGATTGAAACGTTCTGACGTACGTCCGTGGCAGGATGCGAAGGAATTGATCAGGGAGGAGCGGGCTGTGCCGGATTCACGGCGATGGCGGCAGGCGACGCATTCGCGGGCGCGCGACTCGAGCCGTCACGACAGGTCCGGTAGGCAGACCGCAGCGGGCCGGGACGCCGCCGAAAAGCTGATCGGTCTTGCGCTGGAAGCCTTCGCACGGGACGACAGGGCAGCTTGGACGCACTGTGTTGAAACGCTTGCCGCCCTTCTCGTCGACCCGAGAACCGTGGATCTGGCGCTCGTCCGGCGCCTTCGGCTTTCGGTGCGCACCGCCTGGGAGCGCGGCTGGCTACCCGCAGATCTCGCCCGTCACGTTTCGCGTGAGCTGGGCGGGCGGCACCGCTCCCTCCTCGTGGACGCGGTAGCCGACGAGATGCGTTCCTACAGCGCACCCACCGTGGATCCCCGGTGGCGCGGCCATCTGGAAAGCCTCGGCGCCGACGTGTGGTGGGAATCCGACGAGGACCGCCTGCGGGTCTGGCGTGAGCAGGAGACCGTCTCCACTTCCACATCAGTGGCGGCGGTTTTGGAGTTGGTGTGCTTTCTCTCCGCCCTGCCGCGCCTCGCAATGATCGGCCCACTTCCGGGGACGGCGGGGGCGGGCGAAGCATCCGTCAAGCGCGCCCACTACGAGGCACCGGACCAGCGGATGCTTGGCAAAGTCCGCGCCTTGCTGGCCAAGGCCGAATCGACGGAGTTCCCCGAAGAGGCCGAAGCGCTCAGCGCCCGCGCCCAGGAACTCATGACGAAGCACAGCATTGATCATGCTCTGCTCTCGGTGTCCGAGGACGGGCCGGTCGGCCCGGGCGGGGTCCGAATTCCGGTGGACGCCCCCTATGAGTCGCCCAAGGCCGTCCTCCTGACCGTGGTCGCGGAGGCGAACCGCTGCCGCGCCGTCTGGCATCGGGAACTGGGATTGTCCACGGTCCTCGGCTTCCCGGCAGACCTCGCGGCCACCGAGATGCTCTTCACGTCTCTCTTGGTCCAGGCCACCTCGGCAATGGTGCGGGCGGGGTCTCAGCAGGACCCCCTCGGCCGATCGCGGACGCGTTCGTTCCGGCACGCGTTCCTCAACGCCTACGCGGCTCGGATCGGCGAGCGCCTCCACACCGCGAGCGACCGCGCCACGCAGGAGGCAGCAGCACGGCACGACCTTCTCCCTGTCCTGACCGCTCGGGATCAGGCCGTGGACCAAGCGGTGAACGACCTCTTTCCCGCACTCACCCGAGGCCGCGCCCGCCGCGTCTCCAACTACGAAGGCTGGGTCGCCGGCCGCGCCGCCGCCGACCTGGCCGCCCTCCACTCCAACGACCAGATCTCCACGCCCTGACGCGCTACCGCCGGATCAACACGACCCGCATACCGCTGAAGAGTTCAGCGCCCCGTCAAACTCGCCGCGCTGTTTCCCCCGCGCCACTTCCCGCACACGCGCTGACGCCGCTTGCATGGCACGCAGCCTCGGCGACTTCTCAAAGGCCGCAGTCCTGCGGCCTGTACTCAGTCCCCCTGACACCGCCTCCCGAGAGACGGCTTGTGCATTTATGATCACCGACGCTGACTTCCGCAGGCCAACGGGCCCCCACCCCGCCCTCACGGCGAAGCAGATGCCCTGCACCGTCACCCACCTATCAGTCCCGCACACCGCCCCGCCCTGCGCTCGGCGACGGCTCCTGCGCAGCTTCTGCGAAGCCCCTGAGAAGTGCCGACTTCGACTCCGCACGCCTGACTCCATCGGCAGGACGCGGAAGAACGACGACGTGCCCTCTCGGGGAGGACGATGGCAGCCGGATCAGCTGCTGCTCTTCTTGCGCCGCGTGTTGCCCCCGCGTCCCCGCAGTGGGACCCCCGCCTCCTTCAGCACGTTGTAGATGAAGCCGTACGAGCGTCCGGTCTCGGCCGCCAGATCACGGATGCTCTCTCCGGCGGCGTACCGGGGCGCCAGCTCGGCGGCCAGCTTGGTGCGATCGGCACCGGTCACGCGGGTGCCCCTCGACAGAGTGCGGGTCACGAGTACCTCCTGGATGACTACCGCGCTGCACGACGGGGACGTCCCCGCAGTTCACAGCACTGATGATCTACCCCAACGTACACATTCCCCGCAAACTGGCCGCCACTCCGCGTGATTCGCCATCTTCTCGGCCACACGTGGTCGATTCCTTGGCTCATGGCTTGTCGAGGACGGACAAACCCCTACGGAGCAGCATCCCCGGCCCACCTCGCAGTTATCCGCAGCCGGACATTTCGATGTCCCCGCGCTACCCGTCCCGCACGCCGGAGGGCCCCGGGCCCTTCACCTCCCCTCCGAGGAAGCCGGCACCGGCAAAGCCTCCGCCAAGCAGTCCCCCGCCGAGATGGCCCAGCCGAGCCTGACCAGCCGAGCCGAGCCCGCCGAGCCGCGCCCGACCAGCCCTGCGGTGCCTGACCAGCCGAGCCGAGCCTGATCAGCCGTGCGGTGCCTGACCAGCCTTGCGGATGACCGCGGAGAGATGTCGGACGGCGCCGCAGTTGGCCCGCATGACTCCCTCGACCTCAGGGGTCATTCGTCCTCACGATCCGCTCGTCCTCACGGCTGGCTCGTCCCTCCGCGCCTACTTGTCCCCACGGCCCACTCGCTCTCACGGTTCGTGTGCGGCGATCACGGCTCGGGCGGAGATGAGGGCCTGTATGGCACGGCGCAGGGCCGGGGTGGGCGGAGGCTCGGGGGTCTCGTGTTCAAGAAAAGCGGTGCAGGCGTCGAGCCAGTCGCGGAGGTTCTCCTTGCAGCGCTCCTCTTCGTGTTCGGCCTTGAGGAGGGCGGCGTGCCGCCGCTCCTTCGCGACCCGCTTCTTCAGGTCCTCATCGTCCGCCAGCGCTTGGACGTCGGCGAGGGCGAAGCGGCCGAGGCGGTCGACAGCGAGGCTGCGCTCCGCGGCGACGCGTTCGAAGGCGCTTCGCGGCCAGTGGAGGAGCCGGGCGGCGCCCCTCGGGTCGACGGACTCCGCGAGCGGCCCCTTGCGCGCACGGACGACCTTGATGACGGTGGCGGGCGCGAGCGCGTCGAGATCACGCAGCAGGTAGAGCGGATGGTCCCGATACCTGCCGATCACCTCCAAGGCGTCCTGCGTGGCCAGAACCTCGACGTCGGCGCGCTCGACGTCCATCCTCACGCGGGCGGCGAGCCGCACGGCCGCCCGCTCGGCCCCTATGGGCGCTTCCTCGCCGAACGCGGCCCGGACCGCCTCCGCGCGTTCGGCACACCGGTCGGCGACTTCGGCGCTCCAGCGCCCCTCGGGCAGGTCGGGTTCCGGCAGCATGCCGTGCTCCCGGGCCAGCCGAAGCTGCCAGGCGGTGAGCCTGAGCCGGCTGGCGAGCAGACGGTCGGAGATGGCTGCCGGGCTGGTGGACGTGGAGGTCATCATGACTCCTCGGGTCTGGTGTGGACGGGTGACGCCCTTCCAGAGTCCAGCGATGACCAGCCGGCAGCTAACCGAATTCGATTCTGTGGAAAACCCGCATCCCAGGCCACCGCAGAGGAGGAGCCTAGCCCGCGGCAACCTCGCGGAAGCTTCGGCCTACGAAAGGCCCTCCGCCAACGTCGCCCAGAAGTCGGCTTCGTAGGCGTGCAGGAAGTCGGCCGCACGAACGGCGCTCCGGGGGTCCTCCCCCGCCTCCAGGCCGGCCGCGACGACGGCCGTCGCCTGCTCGACGAAGTCCGGCGGCGTCGCGGCGAAGTAGTCGAAGAAACCCACCGCTTCCTCGGACAGCCCATAACGCGACCGCAGGGCCGAGGCCGTCCTGGCGCAGTAGCTCCCCCACTCCTCCAGGTTCGCGAGCATGGCGAGGGCGACTTCGCTACGCGTCCCGAAAGCGGCCCGTTGCGCCAGATAGGCGGGATAGGACTGGGCACGCGGCCGAGGCTCATAGGAAATGAGATCCTCGTCACTCATACCGACCGCGAACGAGTAATGCGGAAGCAAAGCCAAAGCCTGGTTCTCACTCTGCGCGAGGGACAGGAAGAACTGCCCGGCCGGCGCCTCCGGGAACCGGGACGCCAGGAGGGTGAAGCTCCGCCTGTCGCTGTCGACGATCAGGAGCTCCTCCCCTGCCAGCCAGGCCAGACGCTCCGGCGGCACCGCCCCCTGCTCGAGGAGGTCAAGGAACCGATTCGCGCCATTCAGACCCGCAATACGGCCCCGGGTCCGTGCCGCGAGTTCGGTCGCTTCAATGAGAGCCATATCACTCAGCGCAACACCATCTCGGCCGTCAGTCAACACCCTGGGTCCGGAATCGACCATCATGATCACGTGACTACCATGAAGGGCGGAACGTCTACGCAGGTGTAGGCGGCAGTTGGGAGCGAGCGAGTATGCCGGATTTCGAGCTCAACCACGCGGGCGGGCGTCTGCCCCTCGATGTGACCGAGGCGACCGAGGGCCCGTCAGGGCTGAAGATCGGACCCCTGCTGAAGGAGACCGGTCACGTCACCCTGGACGCCGGGTTCACCAACACCGCCTCCACGACCTCCGCGATCACCTACATCGACGGCGACGCCGGGATCCTGCGCTACCGCGGGTATCCGATCGAGGAGCTCGCGGAGAAGTCCTCCTTCCTGGAGGTCGCGTACCTGCTGATCTACGGTGAGCTGCCGACGGCCGACAAGCTCGAGGCCTTCACCGAGCGGATCAAGCGCCACACGCTGCTGGACGAGAAGTTCCGCGCGTTCTTCTCGGCGTTCCCGCGCCGCGCGCACCCGATGGCCGTGCTGTCGTCGGCCGTGAGCGCGCTGTCGACCTTCTACCAGGACAGCCTCGACCCGTTCGACGACGAGCAGGTCGACCTCTCCAGCATCCGCCTCATCGCGAAACTGCCGACCATCGCGGCGTACGCGTACAAGACGTCCATCGGCCAGCCGCTGCTCTACCCGGACAACTCCCTGGGCTACGTGCAGAACTTCCTCCGCATGACCTTCGGGCTGCCCACCGAGAACTACGAGGTCGACCCCGAGATCGTGCGGGTGCTGGACATGCTGTTCGTCCTGCACGCCGACCACGAGCAGAACTGCTCCACCTCGACGGTCCGGCTGGTCGGCTCCAGCCAGGCCAACCTGTTCTCGTCGGTGTCGGCAGGCGTGGACGCGCTGTTCGGCCCGCTGCACGGCGGCGCCAACCAGGCCGTGCTGGAGATGCTGGAGAACATCCACCAGAACGGCGACGACGTCGAGAGCTTCGTCCGGCGCGTCAAGAACAAGGAGCCCGGCGTCAAGCTCATGGGCTTCGGTCACCGCGTCTACCGCAACTACGACCCGCGCGCGGCCGTGGTGAAGAAGGCGACCACGAAGGTCCTGGACGCGCTGGGCGTCTCCGACCCGTTGCTCGACCTCGCCATGCGCCTGGAAGAGGTCGCCCTCCACGACGACTACTTCGTGGAGCGCAAGCTCTACCCGAACGTGGACTTCTACACGGGTGTCATCTACAAGGCGCTCGGGTTCCCGACCAACGCCTTCACCGTGCTGTTCGCCCTCGGCCGCCTTCCGGGCTGGATCGCCCAGTGGCGCGAGATGATGAACGACCCGGCGACGAAGATCGGCCGTCCGCGTCAGGTGTACGTGGGCGAGGGCGAGCGCCACTACGTGGACATCGCCGCCCGCTGACCCGCGCGCGCATGAGGTCGACTCGCGCGCACGGAACTCGGCTCACAGGGTCGGACGCCAGATTCATTTCTGGGGTCCGACCCTGAGTCGTGTCTGGGGGGACGCACGCTGATGGGCTGGCAGGTGTTCACGCCAGCCTTAGGCGATTGCCATCAGTGCGAGCGGAGCGCACCATGCCAGGGTGCGCTCATCGATCAACATCCCCAACTTCGGAGACTTCGCCGATCCCCGGACGGTCGCGAAGGTAGCGGTCGCGGCAGAGGAGGCGGGATGGGACGCCCTGTTCGTCTGGGACCATCTGACGCACGACCGCCGACCGCGCCCCTTCGGTGACCCGTGGATGCTCTTGACCGCAGCCGCGCTGGCCACACGTCGGATCAGGCTCGGCACGATGGTCACGCCGGTGGCACGACGGCGTCCGCAGCAACTCGCCCGCCAGGTGGCCACGCTGGACGTCCTCAGCGGCGGCCGGGTCACCCTCGGCGTCGGACTGGGCGACCGGGACGACTTCTCCGCCTTCGGGGAACCCACTGACCGGCGGGTCCTGGCTGAACGTCTGGACGAGGGCTTGGAACTGATACAGCGGTTCTGGACCGGCGAGCCAGTCACCTTCGCAGGACGGCACTACCAGGCCGACGGCATCGCCCTTCTCCCAGCGACCGTGCAGCAACCGCGCCCTCCGATCTGGGTCGCGGGGTTCTGGCCTCGCCGGCCTCCGATGCGCCGGGCGGCCCGGTTCGACGGAGCGGTCCCGCTGTTCGTCTCTGCCTCGCATGGTCACGCTCCCCCTGTTCATGAGGTACGTGACCTGGTCGCCTACGTGCGCGAGCAGCGGGAGGCGTTGCCAGAGGGCCGAGACGCACGACCCTTCGAGATCGTCGTCGGTGGTGTGAGCCCGACTGATCCCGCCCGGGCGGCGGATCTTCTTGGGCCGCTGGCCGAGGCGGGCGCCACCTGGTGGGACGAGCGGCAGCCCATGGATGGTGACGACCTCGACCGCCTCGCTCCGGTTCTCGCCCGCGTCGAGCAGGGACCGCCGCCCTCCAGGTGAACCGCCGCGCCAGCGAATGGCATAGCTAGGCCTCCCATCGCGCCGCCACCGAGGGGGAGGCCACCGCGCTGATCCGGGTGTTGCGATCACGAGACATCGTCATCTCGCGGACGACGTGCCCGTGACCGCATCCTCGGGTTCCCAGACAGCACCCCTCGAACGCTGGCTGGACAGGGCCGCAGCCGTCGCGTCGACCGACGAATTGTCCGCCTGAGCAGCCCTGCACCGGGCTGTCACGCACACGCGGGACGGTCCACTCGACTGCTGGCGTGTGTCTCCCCCCAGCGCAGCAAGCGCGGGAACACTCGACTTCGTGAAGCCTGCGCTGCTGGACACGCGGCCCGCATCCAGCGCGGAGGACGCGATGAGGTCGGAACGCCGTCGCGAAGGCCTGCATATGTGGCGCGGCCTGATGTCTTACCCGTTGCTACCAGCTCCGCCGGCATGCGGCGAGTTATCCCCAGAATGGGGTTCGGTTAGTTTCGGAGGGCGGCGCGCTCCAGCCTGGTTCATGTACCTGAACCACGGCACGAGGAGGCCTCTGATGACCGAGACGTTTCGTCTCACCGTTCCCGACCGGACGTCCTGGACCTTCGTGGTCGCCGCCGAGCGGTGTCCCGACGACCTGCGCGAGGCGATCTTCGAACACGTTTCCGCTCCCTTCGCACCCCCTGCGATGCGGCGCCTGGGCGGTCCGGAGCTGTCCGTCTCGCATCACCCGGCGTCCAGTTCGCCCTGGGATCTGACCGAGATCACCTCGCTGGACGACGAGGACGAGCGGGACGGCGACCTCGCCTACCTGCGCTCCGCGGAGCGGCACATCGGCGTCACCGCCGTCCTGCCCGCGCGGGACCGGCCGTTCGGCGCTCGTGTCGCGCGCGCCGTCGCGCATGCCGTCCGCGAAGCCACCGACGGCATCCTCGCCGATGCTGACCTGGGCGTCGTCCTGCCGACGCTCAGGCCCGACGACGGCGGGCGCTTCGTCCTCGCCGACAACTGGATCACCACCTCGGCCACCGGGCGGACCGCTGTGCCTTGCGCCGCGGCCGATGACGGGGTCGACGCCTGCGCCTGTCTCGAACTGTCGACGCGCGGCATGCAGCGCCTCGGCCTGCCCGAACTCCGGATCTCCGGGGTGTCGTGTGCCCACGAACTGTCAGCCACCAACGTCCTGCGCAGCTTGAGCCGAGGGTTACTGCCGCTCGGCATCAGCCACGGAACGCGTGTCCTGCCGAGCGAGGCGCTGGTGACCGGCGGCGACTTCGCGGAGTACTGGGGAACGGACGAGGCGATGTGGAGCGAGGGGCCCATCGCTGTTCGGCTGACTCCCATCAGCAACCACCTGCTGGAGGTCGGAACACCTGAAAGCTATCCCGGAAGCGTGAACGAGTGGCTCTGGGACGAACTCCCGCCGATAATCCACGAACTCGTCGGCTGCGATCCTGACCCCACACCCGGCTTCCATCCGGCTTGAGCCACCTCGCATCCGCGAGTTCTCGCACGATCACGCGATCGCGTCCTGCGGGCGTTGGGGTAGGTCCTGGAGCACCCGATCACGTGCTGGAGGTGTTGGTATGTAAAGCCTGGCCCGGGGTTACGACGCGGCTGTGAGTGCGGAGCTGAGAGGGGCCTGACGCCGGACCGCCGGAGCAACACCGGTGGAGGGAGGCCGGTGGAGGGAGGCCGGTGGAGGGAGGCCGGTGGAGGGAGGCCGGTGGAGGGAGGCCGGTGGAGGGAGGAGAACTGCACTGAGCACCCCAATGCCGCGACCTATCCGCAGGTCACCGCCCCGGCCTGGCCATGCATGACTCCACCGGTCGCTCGCGCCATCGACCTGGGTAACCTCTCGGCGCTGGTGGCAGCGACATTGGGTTGACCTGTGTCGTCGTCACCTGCGCGGCCCACCGTGTTAGAGCGGCGCACTGCGTTAGAGCCGACTGACGCGCCGCGCGAAGCTCGATAGTTGTGTAGGCGCTGAGCTGCGGGCGAATCAAGGGGTTGCGCCCAGGCGATGGGCGGTCGAGGCGGCGAGTGGATAGGGACGTTCCTTCGGCAGAAGGCGTCTCGCCTGGGAGAGGTCGCCAGCCTGGAGGTGGCTATGAATCTTGCGGGCAAGCGGTGTTCGATCCTCGATTGAAAGAGTCCAGTCGTCGACGTACTGGTCGATGATGTGGCGGCTCAGACCGATCTGGATGGCGCGCGGCTCGAGCTTTTCACCCCGCAGGGAGCGCTCGGGATCCCACTGGACGTGAACCTGGGCCTGACGGAAGGCGGCTCGCCATTCATCGGTGGAACGGAAGACGCGGCGGTCGGGGTCGGTCGGGACGGCCAGGGAGAGTGCCTCATCCCAGCCCGACCGGGAGATGCGCACGGCCAGGATCATTTCCTGGCCGGACTTACGGCCCCAGCCGCTACGTGCCATCAGCCAGAGGAAGGAGGGCTTGATCCACGTCATACGCGTTCGAGAGAACGGTGGGACGAAGTGGCCGCGTTCCAAGGCCGGCATCGCGATAGCCGGAGAGAACGCCTGGTACACGGTGATCGTTTCACGATCGTACTCGGCACGTACTCCGCGCGGATGCATGCCGCCACCTCCTCTGATGCCAAGCAGACTGCCTGCCGGCTCGGCACCGGAGCAACTGCTTTGTCTGCGTGGTGGCTGCACTTCCGCCTGCCTAGGAGGAAGCACGTTTCTGAGCATGCGCTTATGCCTACGCGATTCGCTTCGAAGGGGCACACGCCGCCATCTGTACTGGGAGTCCAACTCAAAGAGTTGTCACCTGTCGCCTTCGCCACCGAACTTGGGATCGCGACACTGTCATCACCGATCTACGGGTCACGTCGCCGTGGTCTACCTGACCCGCGAGCCCTCGTCACCGTGGTCACCGAACGGCGGACTTACGTCATGGTCGTCACCAAGCCACGGGCTCACGTCACCGTGCCATCGAACGGCGGGCTCACATCACCGTCGTCACCAAGCCGGCGACATGTCGTCACGGCGGTCACCAAGCCGCCGAGTCACCCACCTACCCGCCGGGTCACGTCACCGTCGTCACCGAACCGTGGATTTCACGTCGCTCTCGTCACCGAACTTCGGTTTCACCTCGCCATCGCCACCAATAGGGCCATCTCCGCGTGCCCCCCGCACGTACCTGTTGCGATCAGCATCGTCACGTCCGCCGCCAGGCCCTCCGCGCCCAGCGCCGCCGCCGGGAGCGACGTCGCCATCGAGAAGAACACGACCGTCCCGCCCGCGGCGGTCCCCAGCACCGCGCCGTGAGATC
>NZ_JBFAOF010000092.1:0-14111 GCF_040675125.1 Spirillospora sp. NPDC049652
GCGCGGCCCACCCCCGCACCCGCATCCTCCGCCTCGCCGCGCGCGCCACCCGCCCCGAACCCGGGACCCGCTGACGCGGCCATCCGGGCGGCCGAGTGGGCGAGACGCGGAGTTTCCCAGGAGATCAACTCACGCGGAGTTAACGAGCCGACTCACCCGGCAATCAAGCGGAGGTCGGCGCGTTCCGCGTCGCCGGCCGCGGGCCCGATCGCGCGGCCTTTCCGTCAGCGGAGGAGAAACCAGGTCATGAAACGAGCACTGACAGCCCTGCTCTTGTCGGCTCCCGCCCTCACCGGAGGTCTGCTGAGCGCGGCCCCGGCGTCGGCCGGTACGACGGTGTCCGCCCACGCCAAGGAAATGATCACCGAGCAGGAGTGCATCGAGGGAGGCGGCCGACCGGAAGGAGGTCCCTTCTTCCGCATCTGCAGGGGAGGCGTCCACGACGGCAAAATGATCTGGTAGCGGACCGTCCGCCCGGGCCCGGGCTCAGAGTTCGGTGACCTTGCCGTCCTCGACCCGCAGCCGCCGGGTCGTGCGGACGGCGTCCAGCATCCGGCGGTCGTGGGTGACCAGCAGGAGCGTGCCGGTGTAGGCGTCGAGCGCCGACTCCAGCTGCTCGATCGCCGGAAGGTCGAGGTGGTTGGTCGGCTCGTCCAGGACGAGCAGGTTGACGCCCCGGGCCTGGAGCAGGGCCAGCGCCGCGCGGGTCCGCTCGCCGGGGGAGAGGGTGGCCGCGGGACGCAGCACGTGGTCCGCGCGCAGCCCGAACTTCGCCAGCAGCGTGCGGACCTCCGCGGCCGTCATCTCCGGGACGGCCGCGCCGAACGCGTCGATCAGCGCCGAGTCGCCGAGGAACAGCCCGCGGGCCTGGTCGATCTCCCCGACCAGGACACCGGGACCGAGCGCCGCGTGCCCCTCGTCCACCGGAACGCGGCCGAGCAGGGCGCCGAGCAGCGTCGTCTTGCCCGCGCCGTTCGCGCCCGTGATCGCGACCCGGTCGGCCCAGCGGATCTCCAGGTCGGCGGGGCCCAGCGTGAACGGCCCGCGCCGGACGACCGCGCCGCGCAGGGTGGCCGCGACCGCGCCCGACCGCGGGGCGGCGGCGATCTCCATCCGCAGCTCCCACTCCTTGCGGGGCTCGGCGACGACCTCCAGCCGCTCGATGGCCTTCTCGGTCTGCCGCGCCTTGGACGCCTGCTTCTCGCTCGCCTCCGACCGGAACTTCCGGCCGATCTTGTCGTTGTCGCCCGCCTTCCGGCGCGCGTTCTTCACGCCCTTGTCCATCCACGCCCGCTGCGTCTGCGCCCGGTCCTTGAGCGAGGACAGCTTGTCGGCGTACTCCTCGTAGTCGGCGCGGGCGTGCCGCCGCGCGACGTCCCGCTCGGCCAGGTACGACTCGTACCCGCCGCCGTAGGCCTTGATCTGCTGCTGCGCGAGGTCCAGTTCGAGGACGCGGGTGACCGTCCGGGTGAGGAACTCGCGGTCGTGGCTGACCAGCACCGTCCCGGCCCGCAGGTCGGTGACGAACCGCTCCAGCCGCTCCAGGCCGTCCAGGTCGAGGTCATTGGTCGGCTCGTCCAGCAGGAAGACGTCGTACCGGCTGAGCAGCAGCGACGCCAGCCCGGCCCGCGCGGCCTGCCCGCCCGACAGCGACGTCATGGGCTGCCCGAGGTCCACGGTGAGACCGAGCTCGGCGGCCACCTCACCCGCCCGGTCGGCCAGGTCCGCGCCGCCCAGCGCGAGCCACCGCTCCAGCGCCTCGGCGTACGCGTCGTCCGCGCCCTCGACCTCCTCGACCAGGCCCTTCGTCGCCTCGTCCAGATCGGCCTGCGCCTGGGTGACGCCCGTCCGGCGGCCCAGGAACGCCTCGACCGTCTCGCCGGGCCGCCGCTCGGGCTCCTGCGGCAGGTACCCCACGAGCGCCGTGGGCGGACTCAACCGCACGCTCCCGGCCTCCGGCACGTCCACCCCGGCCAGCAGCCGCAGCAGCGACGACTTGCCGGCCCCGTTGACCCCGACCAGCCCCACGACGTCACCAGGCGCGACGACGAGGTCCAGTTCGGAGAACAGAAGCCGATCGCCGTGCCCTGCGGCGAGATCCTTGGCAACGAGAGTGGCGCTCACCCCCCAACGCTATCGTCCAGCCCAGATGCCCGATCCGTCCCGCCGGGGCGGCGCGGTCGGCTCAGGAGTCCCTGCCCTGTGTGTTCGGACGCGTTCAGTGGGCTGCGGTCAGCGAGTGGCGGCCAGTACGGCCGCGAGGCCCTCTTGCAGGTCTTTGACGAAATGCTCGGGTACCTCCAGCGACGGGAAGTGCCCTCCGCGCTCGGGTGACCTCCAGCGGACGATCTGCCGGTACCGCTCCTGCGCCCAGGGGCGCGGGACCTTCTCGGTGTCGCGGGGATACATGGTGATGGCTGACGGGACGTCGACCCGGAGTTCGGGATCGAGCGAGTTGTGGCTCTCGTAGTAGATGCGGGCCGCCGACGCGCCTGACCGCGTCAGCCAGTAGAGGGTGACGTCGTCCAGGATCCTGTCCCTGGAGATCGTCTCGAACGGGCCGTCCTCGGTGTCGGACCACTCGGCGAACTTGTCGAGGATCCAGGCGAGCAGCCCGACCGGTGAGTCGACGAGCGAGTAGCCGATGGTCTGCGGCCGCGTCGCCTGCTGCTTCGCGTACGCCGCGCGGTGGCGCCAGAAGTGGCGGGTGTCCTCGACCCACTGGCGCTCGACCGCCGTCAGCCCGTCCGTCGGCAACCCGGGCGGCGCCTCCGCGAACGTGCTGTGGATGCCGAGGACGTTCTCCGGGAACCTGCCGCCGAGGACCGTGGTGATCACGCCTCCCCAGTCGCCGCCGTGGGCGAGGAACTTGTCGTAGCCGAGCCGTCCCATCAGTTCCACCCATGCGGCCGCGATCTTCTCGGTGCCCCACCCGGTGGCGGCCGGCTTGTCGCTGTAACCGAAGCCCGGCAGCGAGGGGACCACGAGGTGGAACGCCGGCGCGTCCGCGTCCTCCGGATCCGCCAGCTCGTCCACGACGTCGATGAACTCGGCGACGCTGCCCGGCCAGCCGTGCGTCAGGACCAGGGGGGTGGCGTCCGCTCGCGCGGACCTCCGGTGCAGGAAGTGGATTCCGAGACCGTCGATGACGGTGCGGAACTGGCCGACACGGTGAAGGCGCTCTTCGAACGGCCGCCACTCGTACTCGGTGCGCCAGTAGTCCACCACCTCGACGAGGTCGGCGAGCGGAACCCCCTGCTCCCATCGGCGGGAGCCGGACGGCGCGCCCCGGACCGTCTCGGGCTCCGGGAGCCGCGCCGCGGCGAGCCGCGCGCACAGATCGTCGAGGTCGGCGTCGGACGCGTGGGCTTCGAACGCCTGCACGTCGCTGGTGGGACGGGTCATGAGACCTCCTGCCATCGCGGAACCGGCTAAGGCGGTTCTATTACCCTTTCCGCCGGAGTGCAACCGGCTAAGGTGGTTCCATGCGTGCTGGGTATCCCGACTTCCGTCTCGGCAACGTGCTCGCGACCAGCTTCACCGCGACCCTGACGGAGCGGTGCGGCGACGCCGTGGAGCGCATTCCCACGCCGGGCCGCCTCACCGACTGGATGGCGGTGAGCGGTCTCGCCGTGGACTCCTGCAGCACCGCCCAGTGGGAGCTCGCCCGGGAACTGAGGGAGTCGATCCACCTCGCCGCGACAGCGGCCGCGACCCAGAACGCTCTTCCCGCCTCCGCCGTCCAGGTCCTCAACGACCGCAGCACCGGCGGTCGGGCCGCGGCGATCCTGACGCCCGAAGGCGAACGGCGATGGCGGCTCGGCTCGGCTTCCCGCGTGGAGGACGCCCTCGGCGTGATCGCCGCCGACGCGATCGAGATCATCGCAGGCGAACGAGACGGCCGATTGGCCTTGTGCGCGTCGCCGACCTGCCAGGCCGCCTTCTTCGACACCAGCCAGAGCCGCACCCGCAAATGGTGCGACATGAACACGTGCGGCAACCGCCAGAAGAAAGCCCGCTACAACGCCAACCAGCGCAAACGCTCCGTCTCAGCGGACTGAGCCTTCGCTGGCGGTGGGGGGTTCGGTGAGTTGGGTCGTGGGGCGGTAGGCGGAGGCCTGGAGGTTGTAGAGCTCGGCGTACAGGCCGTTCGCGGCGAGCAGGGAGACGTGGTCGCCCTGCTCGGTGACCTGGCCGTCCTTGAGGACGTAGATGTGGTCGGCGTGGCGGACGCTGGCGAGCCGGTGGGTGATCAGCAGGACGGTCCGGCCGTGGCGTCGGGCGTGCAGGCGGATCCGCTCGAACATGCGGTGTTCGGCGCGCGCGTCCAGGGCGGCGGTCGGCTCGTCGCAGACCAGGAGCGGCGCGTCGCGGTAGAAGCCGCGGGCGGCGGCCAGGCGCTGCCACTGCCCGCCGGACAGTTCCTGGCCTCCCTCGAAGCGCTTGTCCAGCAGCGTCTCGTACGAGCGGGGGAAGGCGTCGATCATCTCGTCGGCTCCGGAGTCGGCCGCGGCGGCCAGCATCCGGCGCTTCACCCGGGAGTCGGTCAGGTCGTCGCCCATGACGATGTTGTCGGCGGCGGTCATCGGCCAGTGGGTGTGGTCCTGGGCGACGACCGCGATGTTGCGGCGCACGAGGTCGGGGGCGAGCCGGGTGACGACGGTGCCGTCCCAGCGGATCTGCCCGGTGTCGGGCGCGTACAGCCCTGAGATGATCTTGGCGAGGGTGGTCTTGCCCGATCCGTTCTCGCCCACCAGCGCGACGATCTGGCCGCGTCGCAGCCGCACCGAGACGTCCCGCAGGGCGGGACCGTCGGCGCTGGGGTAGGTGAAGGTGACGCGGTCCACGGCGATCTCCCGGAAGGACCGCAGCGCCGCGCATGTTTCGGCGTCGTCCTCCGGGACGGACGGCAGGGCCGCGGGCGGACGGGACGGAAGCTCCTCGGCCTTCTCGACGTAGGCGAGGTAGTCGGCGAAGTACAGGCCGTCCTCGTAGGTGCGGTTCAGGGCGTGGACGAGGTTCAGCAGGGACTGCTGGCCGGTGCGGATCGCCAGGACCGCCGTCCCGGCGACGGCCAGCGGCATCAGGCCCTTCCACAGCAGCACTCCGAGCGTCACGTACAGACCGGCGGTCGCGAGTCCTCGCAGCACGTCGCCGTATCCCTGCGCCATGGTGCGCCTTCTCGCGACCCCCACCAGGACGCGCTGGACGCGGTCGGCCAGCACAGCGTACTGGCGGAGCAGGTACGGCCGGACGGTGAACGACCGCACCTCGGCCGCATGGCGGCGTTCGGTCATCAGGTCCGTCATGATCCAGGCGCGCCGCCGGACGGCGATCAGCGACAGCTGCGCGCGGTAGCCCAGCCGGGCCGAGCGGACCGCGGCCCATGCCTCGGGGAGCGCGGTCAGCACCAGCAGCGGCAGCAGGACCGGGTGCAGGACGCCGAGCGCGCCGGCGGCCGCGGCGACGCCCACGGCGGCGGTGCCGAGGTCGACGGCGTTGTCGACCATGGACGAGGCGGACTGCACCCCGCGGATCTGCGCGCGGTGCAGCGCGTCCTGGTGGTCGCTGTCGTCGAAGCGCGCCAGGTCGATCGCGGTGGTGGTCTCGTACAGCCGCGTCTCGACGATCCGTGTGACCTGCGGACGCAGCCGCTGCTGGGACCACTGCGCGACGAGCGACAGGGAGGCGCGGATCGTGATCGCCGTCCCCACGAGTGCGAGCGCCGGAGCCGCCGCGCCGACGCGGTCGGGCGTGGGCCCGCCCGCGAACAACGCCGTGAGGACCCGGGCTGTCGCGAGCAGGCCGAACGCGGTGAACACCCCGGCGACGGCGTTGAACACGACGGTGATGATGAGGTCGCGTCGGCTGGCCCGCCAGCCGAGCCGGACGACCTGCCCGATCAGGAGCGGCAGCCGGCGGGCCATGGACAGCGTGCTGGTCTCGGCCATGTCCTGCGACCGTCGTTCCCACCCCTTCCAGGCGGTGAGCTTGGGCAACCCGAGGTCCACGGCGGGCTCCTCGGCGGACGGCCGAAGCCGTGCGAGCAGTCGGGTGATGAACGTCATGGGCGGCTCCCGTCACGCGGCGCGATGGTGTCGATGTCCTGCTCGGCGGGCGCGGAGACGACGGGCCGTCGCATGGGGCCCCTCTTCGTCCGTCCGGGCAGGCCCCTAGACGACCTCGTTCGCCACCCGCGGCGCTGACCGACGGACGCACTCGGACGCCCGCCTTCCCGACCGCTGCGGACATGGGCTGCACTCGTCTCGCGACCGAGCGCTCACATCCCGGCCCGGACGTCCTCGGACAACGCCGGACAGCCCCCAGGAGTCACCGGGCGGGACGGCTGCCGGCTTCGATCGCCTTGAGTTCGTCGGTGACGAAGCGGAAGAGGTCGCCGGGTTCCGCGCACACCAGCACCGGAACGGCGGCGGCGCGGGACCGGCCGTGGCTGTAGAGGCCGAGGACGGCGGTGGTGTCGAAGCGGTAGCACGAGAACGCCCGGTCGCCGGGCCAGTAGCGGACGTCGACCTCGGCGCCGTCCGGCATCGCCAGAGCCTGGTAGTCGCGGGTGGTGTTCTCGATGCGGCTGATGAGCTCCGGTGGGTCGATCGCGAATCGGTCCGACAGGACCTGGACGGTGAGCGCGTCGGCGGGGTCGGCGAGGAAGACGCGGATCCTCGCCTCGGGACGCCGCGCGAGCCGGGTCAGCTCCGGGGCGTGCAGGTGCCGCCAGGTCTGGCCGTAGACGACGAAGATGTCCAGTTGGCTGACCGTCGCGAACAGCCGTTTCCAGTCGAAGTCGGGGAGGTAGGTGGCTCCGAGCCGGAGCAGTCCGGCGGCGTGGATGTCCGCGGCGAGCTGCTGGGGGAGGTCCTGGGGAGCGGGGGCGGCGCCCGGGTTGGCGGCGAGCAGGGTCCAGGCCGCCAGCCAGCGGGTGTCCTCGACGGGGTCCACACCGCAGGCCCGCAGGAAGGCCAGGAACAGTTGCCGCGACGGCAGCCGCTTACCCCGCAGCAGGTCCGACACGCTGCTGCGCGCGAGCGGCCTGCGGTTCTGCTGCCCCCAGAGTTCGAGTCGGCGGAGTGAGGGGTTCCCGGCGTGGGCTCGGAGCCGCCGCAGGCACTCCGCGAGCCCGGCGACGGTCGTGCCGTCGCGCAGCGGATCGAGGTCCTGGTCCATGGCGGCTACCTGTCCAACGAGGGAGTCCGGCGGGTGTCGGCCGACGTCGCGTGCGTCGCGGGGAGGGCCGCAGCCGCACGGCCCAGGTGGTCATGGTCAATCCCAGCCGACATCGCTGTGCCGGTCGCCGCGACGGTATGCCGCCAAACCGTGGGCCGTGGACGGGTAGGTCGGGTCCGGCAGGCGGTCCAGGGGGAACCAGCCGACGCCGGAGCATTTGTGCGGCTCGGCGTTGTGGGGCTCGCCCTGCCAGCGCTTGACGAGGAAGAACGTCCCCATCCGGGCGTGCCCCGTGACGTTGCGGTAGTGGAGGAGGTGGACGAACTCCACATCCTGCTCGGCGATGTGGACGCCGATCTCCTCGCGTGCCTCCCGGACGGCGGCCCGGGTGATGCTCTCACCCCGTTCGAGCTTGCCCGAGGGCAGGTTCCACTGCCCGTCGGCGAACCCGGTCCCGGCACGCTGGGCGAGCAGGACCCGGTCATCCCGGATGAGGATCACCAGCGCGTCCATGATCGTGCTGTAGGGGGCCCGCTCGGCCGGGCTGCTGGGGCTCATAGGCGGGTCAGGTTAGCGGGGTGACCAGCTCCTCTGCCGCCGGACGCGCGGAATCCGCAGGCCACATTCGTCGACCGCGGACGAGCGCGCGAAGACGGCGCGGACGAGCGCGCGAAGACGGCGCGGGCGGGGCTTGTTGCCGTCAGCCCGGGACGGACGCGGTGAGGGCGTGGAGGGCGGTGTGAGTGGGCGTGCCGGGCCGGGCGCTGTAGGCGACGAGGGCGCGGACGCCGGGATCGGCGGGCAGGTTGAGGAACTCGTAGTCGAGGTGCAGGTCGCCGACCTCGGGATGGCGCAGGTGGTAGCGGCCGTAGGCCAGGTCGGTGACGTCGTGGCTGTCCCACATGTACCGGAACTGCTCGCTGGCGTCCTTCACGGCCGCGATGACCGCGTGCAGTTCCCGGTCATGGGGACGGGCGCCGGCGCGCAGCCGGAGGTAGGTGACGACCGTGCGGGCTATCCGCGGCCAGCTCGGGGCGGCGGTCCGCCGGACGGACTCGTTGAGGAAGACCAGGTGGGCCCAGGTGCGCTCGGACTCGGGAACGGCCGCGAAGTCGACGGCGAACACCGTGGTGGCGGCGCGGTTCCAGGCGAGGATGTTGGTGTGGTGCCCGACCAGGTAAGCGGGGGCCGGGTCGATGGCGTCCAGCAGTTGGCGCAGCCCGGGGCGCAGCGGCGGGGGAGGCGTCGCCGCTGCGGCGAGGGGTGGACGGGCGAGGTTGTGCAGGTGGGCGCGCTCGTCCGAGTCCAGCCGCAGTGCGGTGGCGACCGCGTCGATCACGGCGTCGGAGACGCCGTCCAGGCGGCCGCGCTCGAAGCGGACGTAGTAGTCGACGCTGATCCCCGCGAGCTGCGCGAGTTCCTCGCGGCGCAGCCCGGGGACCCGGCGGCGGGAGCCGTGGGCGGGCAGCCCGACCTGCTCGGGGCGCAGCCGGGCCCGCCGCGAGCGAAGAAATGCTGCTATCTGCGAGGTTTCTGCCACGGGCGGCATCTTAAAGGGGGTCTGCGGGACCCCGGTTCCGCTGGTCCCCGGGGTGAACACCGCCCTGGGCAGGGGGCTCGGACTGCCCGAAGCTGGCGAAGGCGGGCGAGCAGCCCGCATGCGCCGACCGCGCCCCATACCCCTGTCTGAGAGGACCGACTCTGATGAACCGCGCACTGATCGTGATCGACGTCCAGAACGAGTACGTGACCGGCAACCTGCCGATCGCCTACCCGCCGCTGGACGTGAGCCTGGCCAACATCGGCGCGGCCATGGACGCGGCGACCCGGGCCGAGATCCCCGTGGTCGTGGTCCGGCAGACCGCTCCCGCCGGCTCTCCGGTCTTCGCCCCGGACAGCGCCGGTGCCGAGCTGCATCCCGTGGTGGCCGAGCGGCCGGCCGACCTGCTGATGGAGAAGACCCTGCCGTCCAGCTTCACCGGCACCGGCCTCGCCGAATGGCTCGCCGAGCGCGGTGTGGACACCGTGGTCATCGCCGGATACATGACGCAGAACTGCGACGAGTCCACCGCACGGGACGCGGTCCACCGCGGGTTCGCCGTGGAGTTCCTGTCCGATGCCACCGGAACCTTGAAGCTGGCCAACCAGGCAGGCAGCGTCGAGGCCAAGGCACTGCATGAGGCGGTGCTGGTGGTGATGCAGTCCCGCTTCGCCGCGGTGGCCACCACCGAGGAGTGGATCGCGGCGGTCAACGGCGGCCCGGAACTGGAGCGCTCGGGCGTCTTCGCCAGCACCGCCGCCGCCCGTCCATGACCGGCGGTGCCCGCGTGCGCCTCCCGAGAGTGCTGGACCCGGCGGCGAGCCTCACGCTGTGCCGGGCGGCCCGGCGCGAATGTGGGCCACGCCACGCGGGGTGACGGACGCGCCAGAGCCTCGACGGCCCGGATTTCATGAAACAATCTTCGGCAAAGGGACTTCGGGGCTCGGCCCCGGCATCGGGGACGCAGAGGGAAGGCGCATGGGCGGCGAGCGCGGCACCGGCGGACGGCCGTGGACGTTCCTGACCAACCACGCGCGCGTGCTGGTCATGATCGTCCGCCACCCGGAGTCCCGGCTGCGGGACATCGCCGAGGCGATCGGGATCACCGAGCGCGCCGCCCAGATGATCGTCAACGACCTGGAGGGCGGCGGCTACCTCACCCGCACCCGGATCGGACGCCGGACCCACTACAGCGTCCACCCCGACCGCCCGTTCCGGCACCCCGCCGACGCCGACCACCTCGTCAAGGAGCTGCTGGCGGTGTTCACCGGCCACGACGACGAGCACGCCCCGCTCCGGACGGCCGGCGGCCAGGAATCCCTGGGTGACCGGGAACCGCTCTGAGCACCCCGGCGCACCATCGTCCCCCCCCGTCCTTTTCGCAGCTGAGAGGCCCACCAGACCATGACGGCGACATCAGGCCAGCGCCCCTCCCTCGCCGAGCCGGCGGCCGTCGCCGATCCGCCCGTCGCCGAGCCGTCCGTCACCGGGCAGGCGGTGGAGGAGGATCTGCGGGCGTTGTTCGGCCAGTCCGCCGCCGTCTTCGCGTCGCTGACCGGGCCGGCGCACGTGGTGGAGGCGGCGAACCCGGCGTTCTTCACCGCCATCGGCGGTGAGGACCGGGCCCGCATCGGCGTTCCGATCGCCGAGCTGATGCCCGAGCTGGCCACGCAGGGGTTCATCGCGCTGCTGGACGAGGTCCTGCGCACCGGAGAGGCCTACACCGGTCGCGACGTCAGGGTCATGCTGGGCACCGGCCCGCACACCCGGGAAGCGTTCTTCGACTTCACCTACGAGCCGCGCCGCGACGCCGCCGGCGCCGTGATCGGCATCCGGGTGATCGGCGTGGAGACCACCCAGCTCAAGCAGGCCCAGCGGCTGATGAACGAACACCGCGCCCTGGTGGAGCAGATCGCCCGTCAGGCGCCCCTGGCCGAGGTGCTCGACGGGATGGCCCGCTGCATCGAGAACCTGGTCCCGCAGGAACTGCTCGTCTCCGTCCTGCTCGCCGACCCCGACGGACGGCGCCTGCGTCACGGCGCCGCGCCCAGCCTGCCCGACTTCTACAACGAGGCCATCGACGGGATCGCCACCGGTGAGGGTGTCGGCTCCTGCGGCACGGCGGCGCACCGGCGGGAACCGGTCATCGTCACCGACATCGCGACCGACCCGTTCTGGGACGACTTCCGCGCGCTGGCCGACCGTGCCGGGCTGGCGGCCTGCTGGTCGATGCCGATCCTGGCCCGCGACGGCGGCCTGCTGGGGACGTTCGCCATGTACCACCGCACCCCGCGCGTCCCCGAGGAAGCCGACCTCGCCCTCGCCCGCGTCTTCGCCGGAACCGCGGCCCTCGCCATCGAACGCCACCACATCGAACAGGAGAAGGCGGCCGCCGAGGCACGCGCCAGGACGGCCCACGACAAGCTGGCCGAGGCGGTGCGGGCTGAGCAGCAACTGCGCGCCGAGGCCGAGCAGCGTGCCGCGGCGGCCGCTGAGCTCGCCGCCCGGATGCGTGCCGCCGCCACAGCGCAGGCCACCACGCCGCACCCGGAGCACTGCCAGCTCGGCGGCACCGGCGGATGCGCCGAACCGGCCGAGATCAAGATCGCCGACTCCTGGGGCGACTCGGCGTGGGGCTGCCCGACCCACGTCGAGGAAGCCCTCATCAACGTGCGCTCGGTCTTCCTCGCCAACGAGGAACCGGACGGTCTCGCCGCCTACCTCAACCGCTGAGGCCGCGCTACCGCCTTTGGGCGGTGGCGAAGGCGCCGAACCAGGTCGCGCTGGGTTTCGGGGTGCGGGCGAACGTGGTGCGGTCGACGGCGACCAGGCCGAAGGTGGCGTGGTAGCTGCCCCACTCGTAGTTGTCGAGCAGCGACCAGTGCAGGTAGCCGCGGACGTCGATGCCCGAGGCGATCGCCTCCGCGAGGGCCGCGAGGGCGTCCCTCGTGTAGTCGATGCGTTCGGTGTCGTCGCTGGTGGCGATGCCGTTCTCGGTGACCAGGATCGGGGTGTCCGGGAGACGGGCGGCGGTGTGGCGCACGGCGTTGCCGAGCGCGGCCGGATAGTACTCCCAGCCGGTGAGCGTGGTGCGCGCCGCCTCGGGGACGGGCAGGGCGCCGTCGCGCCCGATCCGGACGCGGGTGTAGGCCTGGACGCCGATGAAGTCGTCGCCCTTGGCCGCGTCGAGGAACTGGTCCTCGCGCGTCCAGGCCCAGCGGGCGCATTCGGCGTCGGCGCCGTCGACCGGTTCGAAGTTCTGGTTGGCGACCGTCCAGCCCGACCGGACGCCGGGGACCGCGGCCAGTTCCTCGCGGGCGGCGCGGTGGGCGGCCGTGAGCGCTTCGGCGACGGCCTGGTCGGGCGGGGGCATCGCGCCGGCGACGTTCTCGCTCCGCCTCTTCTCCCGGATCATGCTGGCCATCATGGCGAGCATGTTCGGCTCGTTGACGGTGCAGACCCAGGTGACGCCGTCCAGGATCGGCAGGACGGCCCGCACGTAGCGGCGGAAGGACGCGATCGCGTCGGGGGCCGTCCAGCCGCCGGCGGCCTGGAACCACAGCGGGCTGGTGAAGTGGTGCAGGGTGACGACAGGGGTGAGCCCGCGTTCGAAGCACCCTTCGATGATCCGCCGGTAGTGGGCCAGGGAGGCGCGGGAGATCCGGCCTGGCACGGGTTCGACGCGCGCCCATTCGATGCCGAACCGGTAGGCGTCGAGGCCGAGCCCGCGCACGATGTCGAGGTCCTCGGGCCAGCGGTGGTAGGAGTCGCAGGCGTCGCCGCTCCGGTCGGGCAGGAACCCGCCGGGGCGGTTCTCCAGCTCCCACAGGTCGCTGGCGACGTTGTTGCCCTCGGTCTGGTGGGGCGATCCGGCCGCGCCCCAGAGGAATCCGTCAGGGAACATCTTCTTCTCCTCTTTCACGAGGGCCAGGTCTTGGCGTGCTGGTCGCGCGGCGGCGCCGTCGCGTCACCGGGCGTCCCGCTCGTCGTGCTCGTCCCGCTCGCTCTGCTCGTCGCGTGCGGAGTGTTCGCGGACGGCCGCGACGAGCCGGTCCACGACGTCGGTGCTGAGGCCGATGCCGAAGGTCTGGAACTTCTTCAGCGGGATGCCGAGGGCGAGCCGCACCAGCGCCGAGTCGCCCTGCCCCAGCCGGGGGGTGCTGGAGGAGCTGAGGGCCTCGCGCAGGAGGCGCGAGCCGACGGGGTGGTCCAGCCATTCGCGCAGCGTGGACATGGGGCCGAGGTCGTCGACGTGCCCGTCCCCCTCGCAGTCCACGGTCGTGGCGAGCCGGACGTCGGCGGCCGACGCGCCGATCTCGACGCGGAACGTCCCGGCGGGAACGCTCCAACGGCCGCGGGACACCGACCATTCCGCGAAGTCGCGGGGCCCGAGCTCGAAGACGATCCGCGCGGACGCGCCGGGCTCAAGCCCCACCTTGAGGAACCCGCGCAGCTCGCGGCGCGGCCGGTCGGCGTCCGGCCCGTCCGGGCCGACGTACAGCTGGACCACCTCGTGCGCGAACCGGTCGCCCTCGTTGGCGACGGTCACCCCGATCTGCCAGCCGTCCCCCGCGCGGACGGCGTCGAGGGCGTCGTAGCCGAAGCGGCTGTAGGTGAGGCCGTGCCCGAACGGGTACGCGACGGGCACGTCGAGGGTCTGGTAGTACCGGTAGCCGACATAGCGGCCCTCGCCGTAGACCACCTGCCCGTCCGAGCCGGGGAAGTGCAGGTGGGACGGGTTGTCGGCGAGCCGCAGCGGGATCGTCTCGGTGAGCCGTCCGGACGGGCTGGTCACGCCGAGCAGCAGGTCGGCGGTCGCCGCGCCGCCGGCCTGTCCGGGCAGCCACGTCTCCAGGATCGCCGCGGCCCTGTCCCGCCACGGCGCGACCGACACGACGCCCCCGTTGGCGAGCACGACGACCACGCGGGTTCCGGTGGCGGCGACGGCGTCGAGCAAGCCGAGCTGGACGGCGGGCAGGTCGAGGTGGAGGCGGTCGAACCCCTCGGACTCCTCGTCGGCGGGAAGCCCCAGGAAGAGCAGCGCGATGTCGGCGTCGCCCGCGGCGTCCACGGCCTCCTGGAGAAGGGCGGGGTCCTCGGTGCCGTCAAGGCGGTACCCGGCGGCGAACCGGGCCTGCCCTCCGAGCCGCTCGGCGAGGACGCTCCACGCGTCGTCCAACCGCGTCGGCACGACGTGCGAGCTGCCGTGGCCCTGGTAGCGCGGGGTGCGCGCCAGCTCCCCGAGGACGGCGACCTGCGCGCCGGGCGCGAGCGGCAGGACGCCGTCGTTCTTCAGCAGGACGGCGGAGGCGGCCGCGGCCTCAAGAGCGAGGGCGTGGTGCTCGTCGGCGCTCCAGGACGGCGGCGGCGTGGTGCGCTCGGTGCGGCG
>NZ_JBFAOF010000093.1:0-14104 GCF_040675125.1 Spirillospora sp. NPDC049652
GCTGTCATGGAACGTGGCGGGCGGGCACGCGCCGACCCTGGTGGGCGTCTGCGTGGGCGGGCTGCTGGTGCTGCGGACCGGACGGCTGGTGCCGCTCGGACCGGTCGAGCTGCGGCACGCCCTGGCCGGCCGCGCCGGGCTGGCCGAGGGCCGTCGCGGACTCGGCGGTGCGGCCGACGCGGCTCGGGATCGGGTTGGGGTTCGCGGCCGCCTGCGCGGGGGGCGCGGACTGCTGCGGGGCGGACGGGTTGGGGGTGTTCTGCCGGGCCGGAGGAACCCGCCGCGCGTCAGCCTCCGGCGCCGGCCTGGTAGGGCGGGCCTCTCCCTCGTCGAACCCCGCGGCGATCACGGTGACCCGCACCTCGTCGCCCAGCGCGTCGTCGATGACCGCGCCGAAGATGATGTTGGCGTCCGGGGCGGCGGCGTTGGACACCAGCTGCGCCGCCTCGTTGATCTCGAACAGGCCGAGGTCGGAGCCGCCGGAGATGGACAGCAGCACGCCGTGCGCGCCGTCGATGCTGGCCTCCAGCAGCGGGCTGGAGATCGCCATCTCGGCCGCGGCCACGCTGCGGTCGTCGCCGCGCGCCGAGCCGATGCCCATCAGCGCCGAGCCCGCGCCGGACATGACCGACTTGACGTCGGCGAAGTCCAGGTTGATCAGGCCGGGCGTGGTGATCAGGTCGGTGATGCCCTGGACACCGGACAGCAGCACCTGGTCGGCGGCCTTGAACGCGTCCAGCACGCTGACCTGGCGGTCGCTGATCGACAGCAGCCGGTCGTTCGGGATGACGATGAGGGTGTCGACCTCGTCGCGGAGTGTCTCTATTCCGGCTTCCGCCTGCATCGCGCGGCGTTTGCCCTCGAACGAGAACGGCCGGGTGACCACGCCGATGGTGAGCGCGCCGAGGGACCGGGCGATGTTCGCCACGACCGGCGCGCCGCCGGTGCCGGTGCCGCCGCCCTCCCCCGCGGTGACGAAGACCATGTCGGCGCCCTTGAGCACCTCCTCGATCTCCTCGCGGTGGTCCTCGGCGGCCTTGCGGCCGACGTCGGGGTTGGCCCCCGCGCCGAGGCCCCGGGTGAGCTCGCGGCCCACGTCGAGCTTGACGTCGGCGTCACTCATCAGCAGCGCCTGGGCGTCCGTGTTGATCGCGATGAACTCGACGCCCTTGAGTCCCTCCTCGATCATCCGGTTGACGGCGTTGACGCCGCCGCCGCCGATTCCGACGACCTTGATGACCGCGAGGTAGTTCTGCGGTGCTGCCACGACGAGGGGCCTTTCCGCTCGCTATCTAATCGAGTCTCGGGCGAGGGCCGGACCGGGCGCTGAGCCCGGCACAACCCTCACCCTCAACTTGAGGCTTACAGTTATGTCAACCTGATGACTGATACGGACAGTAGGGCGGGCAAACGGCCAGGGTCAACTAACCTCCCGCCAACCGCCCCGGCGTGTCGCGGTGCGCGGACTTGGCGAGAGTTGCCCTGGTTGGTACGTCCGGGCCCCGAACCCGCGCCCGGACCGGCGTCGAGCCGAGGCGGGACGGGTGCCGGGCCGCCGCCGGACGCCGCTGGTCGCTTGCCGATTCGTTGCCGGTCCCGTACTGCTCGATGTCGGTTCGGCGCCGGTCCGCACGGCCCGGCGCCGGGCCCGGAACCCGGCTCCGTGCCTGGTCCGCGCCCCACTCCGCTCCCAGCTTCCCCCATCGGGCCGTCCGAAGCGCTCCGACACACGGGGACCGCGCGTTCCCACGGCGCGACCCCGCGTGACCGACAACGCGACCACCAGCGCGTTCTGCGGAGCACGCGGCGGGACGGCAGGGCGGCATCGCGCTTCCTCGCCGCGGTCATCGGGAGAAGTGACAAGTGCCACGTCCGATGAAAGACGCCTGCTAGCGCGTGGTGACCACTTCGGGTGAGCTGACGTCGATCGTGTTGGCCGACCGTCCGGCGGGCGAACGGCGCAGCGCGTCCACCAGGCGGAGCTTCTCCTGCGTCCGCTCGTCCGAGCCCCACACGATCGTCAGGCCGTCGGCGAGGCGCAGCGTCACCGCCTCCGGCGACGCCGCCGACACCTCCGCGAGCTTGTGCCGCAGGGCGGCGGGCAGCTGCTGGACGACCCCCAGCGCCGCCAGGCTCGACGGGTCGGCCGGCCCCGGCGCGGCCACCACCAGCAGCGGCAGCCCGGCCGGACGCGTCGTCCCGTCGGCGACGGTGATCCCGGACCCGTCCAGCCGGTAGTACCGGCCGCCCCGGCTGACCACGGCGCGCGGCGTCCGCTCGGTGACCACGATCCGGACGGTGCCGGGCCAGCGCCGCTCGACCTTCGCCGACGCCACCTCGCGCAGCCGCCGGACGCGGTCGCGGACCGCGCCAGTGTCCAGGCGCGCCATGGGCGAGCCGAGCGAGATCCCGGCGGCGGCCTCCACCCGGTCGCGCGGCGCGAGGTGGTTCCCGGCCACCTCCACGTGCCGGACGACCAGCAGCTTCGAGCCGAGCAGCACCCATCCGGCCGCGGCCAGCAGGCCCACGACCAGCAGGGTCACGAACGCGGCCTTCCACCGGTTCGGGCGGCGCCGGCCGGACGGGCGGCGGGCCGGGGGCCGCCCGGGGACGGGCCCGTCGGGAGCCGGCTGCCCGCCGTCCTCCCCGTCCCGTCCTCGCGCGTCGCCGCCGTGCACCGTGTGCCGCCTCGTCCCCGCCTCGGTCATGCCCTCAAGGATGGCCGCCGGACGCCCGGAAGCCACGGACCCACGCCGCGCCCCCGCTCCCCCGGGGCCCGTCGTCCGGGGCCGTCGCCCGGTCTCCGGCCTGCTCCCCCGCCCGGTCCCGGCCCGTCGTCCGACGTCCGGTCTCCGGCCTGCTCTCCGGCCCGGCCTCCGGGGCCGGTCCGTCCGCCGCCGGGTCAGGCGCCCGCCAGCCGCTCCAGGATCACCGGGCCCAGTCTGGTCACGTCGCCCGCGCCCAGCGTGATCACGATGTCGCCCGGCCGGGCCAGCCCCGCCACGACGTCCGGGACCTCGTCGAACACCGGCGCGTACACGGTCTCGACGGCCGCCGGAACACGGTCGGCGATCAGCTTCCCGGTGACGCCGGGCTCGGGGTCCTCGCGCGCGCCGTAGACGTCCAGGACCACCGCGACGTCGGCCAGGCCGAGGGCCTCGCCGAACTCGGCCGCGAAGAACCGGGTGCGGCTGTACAGGTGCGGCTGGAAGACCGCGACGATGCGTCCCCGCCCGCGCCACTCGCCGGCCCGGTCGTCCAGGTAGTCGCGGGTGGCCGACAGGTCGGCGGTCAGCTCGGTCGGGTGGTGGGCGTAGCTGTCGAACACCTCGACGGCCACCGCCTCGCCCTTGCGCTCCAGCCGCCGCATCGCGCCGCCGAACCCGGCCAGCCCCGCGCGGACGGCCGCCAGGTCGAGGCCGAGCGCGTGCGCCACGGCGACGACGGCGGCCGCGTTGAGCGAGTTGTGCCGTCCGGGGACGTTGAGGACGACCTCGCCGAGCCCCTCGGCCGCGCCCTCCAGCACGAACCGGGAGCCGAGGCCCCGCGGCGTGAAGCCGGTGACCCGCAGGTCGGCGTCGGCCGCCTCGCCGTAGGTCAGGACGCGCAGGCCGCGCCCGCGCGCCAGCTCGGCCAGCCCGCGCGCGACCGGGTCGTCGGCGCCGGCGACGACCGCGCCGCCGTCCTCGACCCGCCCGACGAACTTGGCGAACAGCTCCTTGACCTGCTCGAAGCCGCCGTAGTTGTCCAGGTGGTCGGCCTCGACATTGGTCACCACCGCGACGTTCGGGGTGTACATCAGGAACGAGCCGTCGCTCTCGTCGGCCTCCGCGACGAAGACCTCGCCGGTGCCCTCGTCCGCGCCGAGCCCGGTCGTCACCAGCTGGCCGCCGATGCAGTACGACGGGTCGGCCCCGGCGTGCTGCAGCGCGACCGTCAGCATGGACGTGGTGGTGGTCTTACCGTGCGTCCCGGCGACGGCGACCGCGCGGCGGCCCGCCATCAGAGAGGCCAGCGCCGCCGACCGGTGCAGGACGCGCAGCCCCCGCTCGCGGGCGGCGGCCAGCTCGGGGTTGCTCTCCCGGATCGCCGAGGACACCACGACGGTCTCGGCGTCCCCGAGGTGGGACGCGTCGTGCCCGACGTACACCTTCGCGCCGAGCCCGGCGAGCTGGCCGAGCAGCTCGGAGTCCCTGGCGTCGCTGCCGGAGACGGTGATGCCGCGCTTCAGCATGATGCGGGCGATGCCCGACATGCCGGCGCCGCCGATCGCGATGAAGTGGACCCGGCCGAGCTCGGCGGCGGGGACCACCGCGCTCGGGTCGACCAGGCTCATCGGCCCTGCCCCTGCTGGTGCGCGGCGCGGACGACGTCGTAGACCATCCGGGCGAGCGCCACGTCGGCGTCCCGGCGGCCCATCCGGCCGGCGGCCTCGGACATGTTCGCCACCCGGGCCGGGTCGCGCAGGATCGGGATCAGGTGCCCGGCGATCCACTCGGGGCTGAGCTCGGCGTCGTCCACCAGCAGGCCGCCGCCGTTCTGCACGATCGGCTCGGCGTTCAGCCGCTGCTCGCCGTTGCCGATCGGCAGCGGCACGTACACCGCGGGCAGCGCCACGGCCGACAGCTCGGCGCAGGTCATCGCGCCCGCCCGGCACATGGCCATGTCGGCGGCGGCGTAGGCCAGGTCCATCCGGTCGCAGTAGGGGATGGTGACGTACTGCGGGCCGCCGGCCGGGGCGGGGTCGGGCACCTCGGTGTTCTTCGGGCCGACGATGTGCAGCACCTGGATGCCGGCGGCGCGGAAGGCGGGCGCGGCGGCGACGGCGTTGCGGTTCAGCGACCGGGCGCCCTGCGACCCGCCGAAGATCAGCAGGGTGGGCAGCTCCGGCAGCAGGCCGAAGTAGGAGCGCGCCTTGTCGCCCATCGCCATCCGGTCCAGGTTGGCGATGTCGCGGCGCAGCGGGATGCCGACGAACCTGGCGTTCGGCAGCGGCGAGTCGTGGTGCGAGACCGCGACGTGGTCGGTGAAGCGCGCGCCGAGCTTGTTGGCCAGGCCGGGCTTGGGGTTGGCCTCGTGCACGATGATCGGCACCTTGCGCTTGCGCGCCGCCAGGTAGCCGGGGGTCGCGACGTAGCCGCCGAAGCCGACCAGCACGTCCGCCTGCGTCTGGTCCAGCACGCCGGCGGCGGCGTTGATCGCGCCGCGCAGCCGGCCGGGGACCGACAGCAGCTGCGGGGTCAGCGTGCGGGGCAGCGGCACCGGGGGGATCAGGGCGAGTTCGTAGCCGCGCTGCGGGACCAGCCGGGTCTCCAGGCCGCGCTCGGTGCCGAGGCAGACGATCCCGGTGTTCGGGTCGTGGCGGCGCAGCGCGTCGGCGAGGGCCAGTGCGGGCTCGATGTGTCCGGCGGTGCCGCCGCCGGCCAGGACAACCCTCATGCTCGTCTACAACTCCTCAGCGTGTCCTCAGCGGGTTCGGTCCGCGGGTGTGAGCGTCGTGCGGCCGGGGCGACCCCCGCCCCCGTCCGGATGTTCGTCGTGTCAGGACCCGCGCGGCCCGAGTCCTAGCCAGCTTAGGGCCCGGGACAGCGGTCCGGGGCCGCGTGCCGCGAGCGCCTGCCGGGCGCCGGGCTCGCGCTTGGCGAACGCGAGCAGCATCCCGAGCGCGATCAGTGTGGGGATGAGGGCCGATCCGCCGTAGGAGACCAGGGGCAGCGGGATGCCTGTGATGGGAAGCACACCGATGACCGCGCCGATGTTCACGATGGCCTGCACCACCAGCCAGGCGGTCGCGCCCGCGGCGGCGAGCCGGGTGAACGGGTCCTTCACGCGGCGGGCGACGCGCAACCCGGCGTAGGTCAGCAGCCCGAACAGGCCGAGCACCACCAGCGTCCCGACCAGCCCGAACTCCTCACCGATGATCGCGAAGATGAAGTCGGTCTCGGCGTGCGGCAGGAAGTCCCACTTGGCCCGCCCCTCCCCCAGCCCGGTGCCGGTCAGGCCGCCGGACGCCAGCGCGTACAGGCCCTGGGTGCCCTGGTAGTTGAAGGTGAGCTGGTTGCCGGACTGGTCCAGGAAGCCGGTGAGCCGCTGCATCCGGTACGGCTCGACCACGATGAGGATCGCCACCAGCAGGCCGACCAGCCCGGCGATGCCGACGAACAGCCGGCCGGGCGCGCCCACCACCCACAGCAGCGCCAGGAAGATGGTGAGCAGCACCAGCGTGGTGCCGAGGTCGTTGCCGAGCATGACCAGCAGCACCAGCAGGCCCGCGCCGGGCAGCAGCGGCATCAGCAGCGGCCGCCACTCGGTGAGCTGCCCGAGCCGCTCCTTGCGGGCGAGCAGGTCCGCGCCCCACAGCACCAGGCCGAGCTTGGCGGGCTCGGACGGCTGGATCTGGATGGGGCCGAGGCTGATCCAGCGGGTCGCGCCGCCCGCCGCACGGCCGAGCCCCGGCACCAGCACCAGCGCGAGCGCGCCGACCGACAGCAGCAGCATCGGGAACGCCAGCGCCCGGAAGCCCTTGAGCGGCAGCCGGGACGCCGCCCACATGCAGGGCAGGCCGATCGCCATCCACATGGCCTGCTTCTGGACCAGCGTGTACGCCGAGCCGGTCTCCTGGAGTTGCTTGACGCTGGAGGCCGACAGGACCATCGTCAGGCCGAGCGCGAGCAGCATCACCGTGCAGCCCAGCACCAGGTAGTAGGAGGTGAGGGGCCGGTCGAGCAGCCCGACCGCGGCGGCGACCTGCTCGCGCGGCCGGGGCCGCGCCGGCCGGCCGCCGCCGGTCTCGTCCTGGTCCCGCTCCGCGGCGGGGGCCGTGCTCATGCCCGCGCTGCGAGCCGCCGGACCGCTTCGGCGAACGCGTCGCCGCGCGCGCCGTAACTGGTGAACATGTCGAAGGAGGCCCCCGCCGGGGCGAGCAGCACGGTGTCGCCGGGCCTGGCGAGGGCGGCGGCGCGGGTCACGACTCGGTCCATCGCCCCAGTGTCGGTGTCCGGAACGTCCACCACGGGGACATCCGGCGCGTGTCGCGCGAGTGCTTCGGCGATCCGCGCGCGGTCCCGGCCGATCAGCACCGCGGCGCGCAGCCGGTCGCCGCAGGACGCGACCAGGTCGTCCACGTCCGCGCCCTTCAGCAGGCCGCCCGCGATCCACACCGCCGACCGGCAGGCCGCGAGCGAGGACGCGGCGGCGTGCGGGTTGGTGGCCTTGGAGTCGTCCACGTAGTCGACGCCGTCCACGGTCGCGACGTGCGCGATGCGGTGCGGATCGGGCACGAAGGCCCGCAGGCCCTCCCGGACGGCCTCGGGCGGCACGCCGAAGGCGCGGGCCAGGGCCGCCGCCGCGAGGGCGTTGGCGACGTTGTGCGGCGCGAACGGCCGGACGTCGGCCAGCTCGGCGAGTTCGGCGGCGGACGTGCGCGGATCGTCCACGAACGCCCGGTCGACCAGCAGCTCCTCGACCACGCCGAGCTGACCGGGCGCGGGGACTCCGAGCGTGAAGGCCTTGGCGTCCGGCGGCCCGAGCCGGCTGGAGACCGGGTCGTCGGCGTTCACGACGGCGACCGAGCCCGGCGCGAAGATCTTGCCCTTGGCCTCGGCGTACGCGTCGAAGGTGCCGTGCCAGTCGATGTGGTCGGGCGCGACGTTCAGCACCGCCGACGCCAGCGGCCGGACGCTGGACGACCAGTGCAGCTGGTAGCTGGACAGCTCCACCGCCAGCACGTCGTGCTTCTCCAGCACCGCCTCGACGATGGGCGTGCCGACGTTCCCGACCGCGACCGCGTCGTGCCCGGCGGCGGCGAGGACGCACGTCAGCATCCGCACGCACGTGGTCTTGCCGTTGGTGCCGGTGAGCGCGAGCCAGGGGGCCGCGTCCGCCGGACGCAGCCGCCACGCGAGCTCGACCTCGCCGTAGATCTCGATCCCGGCCGCCGCGGCCGCCGCGAGCAGCGGGACGTCCGGCTTCCAGCCGGGCGAGGTGACGACCAGCTCGGTCCCCTCGGGGAGGGTGTCGCCGTCCCCGAGCCGCGCGGTCACCCCGGCGGCCCGGAGCTCGGCGGCCTGCTCGCGGGACGCCTCGTCGTCGCGGGCGTCCACGATCGTCACGTGCGCGCCGCGCCCGGCCAGCACCCGCGCCGCGGCCCGCCCGGAGACGCCGAGGCCCGCGACGACGACCCGCCGCCCCTCGTAGGACTCGGTCACTTCTTCGGCATCCATTCCAGGTAGAACAGGCCGAGGCCGATCGCGGTGAACAGCGCCGACATCAGCCAGAACCGGACGACGATCGTGGTCTCCGCCCACCCCGACAGCTCGAAGTGGTGCTGGAGCGGCGCCATCTTGAACACCCGCTTCTTGGTCATCTTGAACCCGCCGACCTGGATGATCACCGACAGCGTGATCATCACGATCAGGCCGCACAGCACGCCCAGCAGGAACTGGGTGCGGGTGAGGATCGCCAGGCCGACCAGCACGCCGCCGAGCGCGAGCGAGCCGGTGTCGCCCATGAACACCTTCGCCGGGGGCGCGTTCCACCACAGGAAGCCGAACACGCCGCCGAGCACCGCGGCCGCGACGACCGCGAGGTCGAGCGGGTCGCGGACGTTGTAGCAGTTCGGCGCGAGCGCGAACTCGCAGGCGTTGCGCAGCTGCCAGTTGCCGATCAGCACGTAGGCGGCCAGCACCATCGCGCACGGGCCGGCGGCCAGGCCGTCCAGGCCGTCGGTGAGGTTCACGCCGTTGGAGGTCGCCGCGATCAGCAGCAGCGCCCAGATGACGAACGGCACCGCGCCGATCGCCGGGCCGAAGTCGCGCAGGAACGACAGGTGCGCGTCGGCCGGCGTGACGTCCAGGTGGTTCGGGAAGTTCAGCGACCCGACCGCGAACACCACCCCGACCAGGATGATGCCGATCATCTTGGCGCCCGAGCGCAGCCCGAGGCTGCGCTGCTTGAACACCTTGATGTAGTCGTCCACGAAGCCGACCGCGCCGAGCCCGGTCATCAGGAACAGCGCCAGGCCGCCCGAGACCGTCGGGCTGGTGCCGGTCAGCAGGTGCGCCGCGCCGTACCCGACGAGCGACCCGACGACGAACACCGTGCCGCCCATCGTGGGCGTGCCGCGCTTCTTCAGGTGGGCCTCGGGGCCCTCCTGCCGGATCATCTGGCCGTAGCCGAGCCGGTTCACGATCCGGATCCACACCGGCGTGCCGACCATGCCGAACAGCAGGGCGACCCCGGCGGCGATGATGATGTTGGTCATGCCCGGGCACCCCCCGAGAGCAGCGCCTCGGCGACCCGCTCCAGGCCCGTCACGCGGGAGCCCTTCACCAGTACGACGTCCTGCGGCCGGAGCCGCTCGCTGAGCGCGGAAACCGCCGCGCCGACGTCATCCACCTGTACCAACTCTCCCGTCCATGCCGCCACCTGGGCGGCCCCTTCGGCCACCGCGGCCGCGGCGCCGCCCACGACCACGAGGCCGGCGACGCCGCTGCGCGCGACATGCTGCCCGATCTTGACGTGTTCCGCGACCGAGGAGTCGCCGAGCTCGGCCATCTCGCCCAGCACGGCGAAGGCCCGGCGGCCGCGCGCCAGGTGCGTGAGCACCTCGATCGCGGCGCGGGTCGACTCCGGGTTGGCGTTGTACGCGTCGTTGATCACCGTCACGCCGTCGGCGCGGTCGGCGACCTCCATCCGCCACCGGCTGCGCGGCCCGGCCGCCGACAGCGCGTCCGCGACCTGCCCGGCCGGCATCCCGGCGGCGCGCGCGACCGCCGCGGCGGCCAGCGCGTTCGGGACCATGTGCGCGCCCGCCAGGCGCAGCGCCACCGGCGCCTCGCCCTCGGGCGTGACCAGGGTGAACCGGGGGCGGCCGGCGTCGTCGAGCGACTCGTCCACGGCCCGGACGACCGCCCGCGCGCTGCGGCCGAAGGCGACCACGCGCGCCTCGGTGCGGGACTCCATCGCCGCCACCAGCGGGTCGTCGGCGTTCAGCACGGCGGTGCCGGACGCGGGCAGCGCCTCGACCATCTCGCCCTTGGCCAGCGCCACGGCCTCCCGGCTGCCGAACTCGCCCAGGTGCGCCGACCCGACGTTCAGCACCACGCCGATCCGCGGCCGCGCGATGCGGCACAGGTAGGCGATGTGGCCGACGCCGCGGGCGCCCATCTCCAGCACCAGGTGCCGGGTCGCCCCGTCGGCGCGCAGCGCGGTCAGCGGCAGCCCGATCTCGTTGTTGAACGACCCGACCGGCGCGATCGTCGGGCCGGACCGCTCGATCACCTGGGCGATCAGGTCCTTGGTGGACGTCTTGCCCGCCGAGCCGGTGATCCCGGTGACGACGGCGTCCGGCAGTTCGGCCAGCACGCCGGCCGCGAGCAGCCCGAGCGCCTCCTGGACGTCCGGGACGACCACGGCCGGCCCGTCCACCGGGCGGGCCGCCAGGACGGCGCTCGCGCCCGCGGCGAACGCCACCGGGGCGAAGTCGTGCCCGTCGGCCCGCGCGCCCGGCAGCGCCGCGAACAGCGCGCCGGGGCCGGCCTCCCGGGAGTCGATCACCACGGGCCCCCGCACCACCGGCTCCGGGCCGTCCGGCGGGAGGCCGGTCACGACGCCGCGGGTGAGCTCGGCGATCCTCGACAGCGGAAGTGGGATCACGCCTGCGTTCCGTCCCCTCTCACGTCCTGCCCGTTCGACGCGCCGGCCCCCTCCGGGGTTCGCCGGGCGCCCCGCTCGCGGTCCCGCGCGCGGTCCTGCTGCGCGCGGATCGCCGCGCGGACCACCCGCCGGTCGTCGAACGGATGTACCTCACCGGCCACGTACTGGCCCTGCTCGTGGCCCTTGCCCGCGACGACCACGACGTCGCCGCGGCGGGCCCGGCCGATCGCCAGCGCGATGGCGGCCGCGCGGTCGGGCTCGACCACGATGTGCGCGCGCTCGGACTGCGGGACCTTGAGCCCGCCCTCGACCATAGCGGCGAGGATGCCGAGGGGGTCCTCCGACCTCGGGTTGTCGTCGGTGAAATACGCCATGTCGGCCAGCCGCGCCGCGGCCTCGCCCATCAGCGGGCGCTTGCCCCGGTCCCGGTCGCCGCCGCAGCCGAGCACGATCGTCAGCCGGCCCTCGGTGACCTTCCGCAGGGACGTCAGGACGGCCTCGACCGCGCCGGGCTTGTGCGAGTAGTCCACCAGCGCGACGTACTCCTGGCCCTCGTCCACGCGCTCCAGGCGGCCCGGGACGCCGGTCAGCGACGCGACGCCGCGCACCGCCACCGGCAGCGTGAGCCCCGCCTCCACGAGCGCCACGATCGCGCCGAGCGCGTTCGCCACATTGAACGGGCCGGGGAGCTGCACCGCCGCGTCGGCCTCGATGCCGCCCGGGCCGAGGACGCGGAAGACGCTGCCGTCCGCGCCGATCCGCACGTCCACCGCGCGCCAGTCGGCCGCCGGGTCGCCGGTCGCCGAGAACGTCGTGGTCGGGACGGTCGCGATCGTCAGCAGCTCGCGGCCGTACTCGTCGTCCAGGTTCACCACGCCGACCCGGCTGTAGCCCGGCGTGAACAGCTTCGCCTTGGCCAGGAAGTAGTCCCGCATCGTCGGGTGGTAGTCCAGGTGGTCCTGGGACAGGTTGTTGAAGATCGCGACGTCGTACCGGGCGCCGCCGACCCGGGCCTGCTCCAGCGCGTGGCTGGACACCTCCATCGCCGCCGCGCCCACGCCCTGCTCGCGCATCATCGCGAACAGCGCGTGCAGGTCGGTCGACTCGGGCGTGGTCAGCTCGCCGGGCACGGTCTCGTCGCCGACCCGGATCTCCACGCCGCCGATCAGGCCGGTGGTGATCCCCGCCGCGCGCAGGCCCGCGTCCAGCAGGAACGTCGTGGTGGTCTTCCCGCTGGTGCCGGTCACCCCGATCAGGGTCAGGTCGCGGACCGGCGCGCCGTACACCCAGGACGCCGCCTTGCCGAGCACCGCCCGCGGCTCGTCCACCACCAGCACGGGGAGCCCGGCGGCCTCGGCCCGCTCGCGGCCCGCCGGGTCGGTCAGGATCGCCGCGGCGCCCTTCTGGGCGGCCTGGGCGGCGAACTGCGCACCATGGGCGCGCGCGCCCGGGAGCGCCGCGTAGACGTCGCCGGGCAGCACCGCGCGCGAGTCGTGGGTGATCCCCGACACGGTCGTCGCGGACCACTCGGCCGCGGCCGGAAGGCCCAGCGTCGACGCGAGGCCGGTCAGCGGACGGGCCGGGTTGGAGGTCGGGCGCATGGCGTGTCTCTCAGTGCGGGCCGGATCCGGATGCCGGCGGGTATGCGGGGTCAACGGTGCGGTGGTCACGGCGGGTCAGGGTACTCGCTGCGCTCAGTCGTCGGCGTAGATCTTGAGCGACGGCGCCCTGCTCCCGCTCGGCGGGACCTTGCGGCTCTGCAGAGCGAAGTTCATCACGTCCCGGAACACCGGCGCGGCCACATCGCCGCCGTAGTGGCTGCCGGAGCTCGGGTGCTGCAGCACCACCTGGACGACCAGCTGCGGCGCCTCGGCCGGGGCGAACCCGGCGAACGAGGCGGTGTAGCCGCCGTCCTCGTAGGTCCCGGTGCTCGGGTTGACGATCTGCGCGGTGCCGGTCTTGCCCGCCACCCGGTAGCCGGGGATCTGGGCCTTCGGCGCGGTGCCGTCCTTGGTGGTGACGCCCTCCAGCATGTCCCGGATCTGCTCCGCCGTCCGCGCGCTGACCACCCGCTTCTGCGCGGGCGCGGCGGCGGGCGTGAACGCGCCGTCGTCGCCGGTGGTGCCGGCGACCAGGTTCGGCGCCACCCGCACGCCGCCGTTGGCGATCGTCGCGTAGACGCTCGCCATCTGCAGCGCGTTCACCGACAGCGACTGGCCGAACGCGATCGGGAACCGGTCGGTGCCCGACCACTGGCTCGGCGGACGCAGCTGCCCGGCGGTCTCGCCGGGCAGCCCGACGCCGGTCCGCTGCCCGAACCCGAAGTCGCGCAGGAACTTGTAGAGCGTGTCCTGGTCGATGCGCTCGCTGGCGAGGATCGTCCCGACGTTGCTGGACTTGGCCAGCACGCCCGTGAAGGTCAGCCGCTCGGTCCGGTGCTGCTCGGAGTCGTGGAACGTCCGGTCGTACCTGCGGACGCTGTAGGGCACCGTGAACGGCGTCTGCGGGGTCACCCCGCCGCGCTCCAGCGCCGCCGCCGCCGTCACGACCTTGCCCGTGCTGCCCGGCTCGTAGGCCTCCTGGACGAGGGGGCTGCCCCACCGCCGCCAGTTGGACTTGCCGTAGTCGTTGGGGTCGTAGCCCGGCGCGGACGCCATCGCCAGCAGCTGGCCGTTGCGCGGGTCCATCACGATCACGCTGCCGCTGCGCGCGCCGGTCGCCTTCACCTGCGCCTCGATCGCCTGCTGCGCCTTGTACTGGACGTCGCGCATCAGTGTCAGCCGGACGCCCTTGCCGGGCACCGGCGGGCGCTTCTGGTCCTCGCCCATCGGGATGTGCTGGCCGTCCGGGCTGATCTCGATCCGCTGCCACCCGGCGCGCCCGGCGAGCTGCCTGTTCAGCGAGTACTCCAGGCCCGCGCCGCCGCGCCCCTCGGCGTTGACGAACCCGATCACGCCGGCGGCGAGCGAGTCGTTCGGGTACTCGCGCCGGTACTCCGGATAGGTGCCGATGCCGAGGAACTTCATGCCCGTCACCAGGCGCGCCTGCTCGGGCCGGACGCCGTGGGCGAGCACCTCGTACCGGCTGCTCGTCCGCGCGAGCTGCTTCATGACGGCGGCCTGGTCGAGCCCGAGCATCGGCGCCAGGGCGGCCGCGATCGGCTGCCGCTTCTCCGGCTTGATGACGCCCGGGTCGGCGTAGACCAGCCGCGCCTCGACCGTCATCGCGAGCGGGTTGCCCTGCGCGTCGGTGATGTCGCCGCGCACGGCGGGCAGGTCGATCTTGCGGAGCCGCTGCTCCAGCGCCCGCGCGGTGTAGTGGCCCGACTCGATGGTCTGGAGCTGGACGAGCCGCCCCGCGAACAGCGACAGCACGAAGGCGACCGCGAGCAGGCCCGCGTTCAGCCGCTTCATCGGGTCGCGGCGGCGGAACGGGACCCGGATCCGGC
>NZ_JBFAOF010000094.1:0-14100 GCF_040675125.1 Spirillospora sp. NPDC049652
GCCGAGGACACCCGGCGGCTGCGCCGCCTCGCCGCCGACCTCGGGGTGGAGATCACCGGCCGGGTGCTGGCGCACCACGAGCACAACGAGCGGGCGAGCGTGAACGGCCTGCTCGACGAACTGCGCGCCGGACGGGACGTCCTCGTCATCACCGACGCCGGCATGCCGGGCGTGTCGGACCCGGGGTACCGGCTCGTCCGCGCCGCCGTCGCCGAGGGGGTCCCGGTGACCGTGCTGCCCGGCCCGTCCGCCGTGACAACCGCGCTGGTGGTCTCCGGCCTGCCCACCGACCGGTTCTGCTTCGAGGGCTTCCCGCCGCGCAAGCAGGGCGAGCGCGCCCGCCACCTGGCCGCCCTCGCGGACGAGCGGCGCACGATGGTCTTCTTCGAGTCGCCGCGCCGCCTCGCCGACAGCCTCGCCGCGATGGCCGGGGCGTTCGGCCCGGACCGTCCGGCCGCCGTGTGCCGCGAGCTGACCAAGACCTACGAGGAGGTCCGCCGCGGCTCGCTCGCCGAACTGGCGAAATGGGCCGCGGACGGCGTCCTCGGCGAGATCTCCGTCGTCGTCGGCGGCGCGCCCGAACGCGAGGGGCTGTCCGACCCGGCCGACCTCCGGACCGCCGTCGCCGAGCGAGTGGAGCAGACCGGAATCCCCCGCAAGCAGGCGATCGCGGAGATCGCCAAGGAGAACGGCCTGCCCAAGCGCGTCGTGTACGACGCGGTCGTCACCGCCCGCGAATAGTCACCACGGCCGGAACGGTCCGACGGCTAGAATTGTGGGTAATAAACACCTCGGGCTCCGGATCGGGAAAAGGATGGAACCCGCCTGAAAAGCGTTCACCGAGGGGGTGGGGGCCGTGCACGACGCATGGTCGAACCACGAGGTCTGGGTGTACGAGTGCCAGAACTGCGGCCGGACCTGGGACGAGGAGTTCGAGGTCCGGCACGTCGCGGACGGGCACGGCGGTGAGGCGGTCGCCTACGAGCACGACGGCCACTCCTGCACCACACCCTGGACCGACCACATGTGTCCCGACTGCCAGCGGGCCCGCGTCCGGGCCTGGCCGGCCCCGTGGCGGCGCCACCGCGCCGTCCCCCCGACCCGCCGGGGAGACGATCTCGAACTGGTCTTCCGGCTCCGCCGCCTGCACGCGTATTGATGGGAGCCTCCGGCTCCGGGGGGCTCGCCTGGCGGCTCGTCCCCCGGACCGGATGCTCTGCGAGTGCGGCATCGCTTCGCGATCAACCGCGTGGGGGCTCGCCTTCGGCGTTGCCCCCGCGCGGTTGGTAGCGCACTCGCGCCGGTTGCGGTTGTTGCGGGGTTCCCGCTTGGGGGCTTCTGCTTGTGGATCGCCGTCGCGCTCGCTGCATTTCCGGGTTAGGTTTTCGCCCGGTTATTTTTTCGTTTGCTTGATTTTGCGTTGCGCTAATGTCGTTCTCAGGTCGCGGCCTGGGCGGGCTTCTTCTTGCGGCGGGGGAGTAGGCGGGCGTATTTCGCTCTCGCCTCTGCCGTGAAGGCCATGCCCGCCGCCAGGGCGGCCAGGGGGACGGCCGGGAGGACGTAGCGGTAGTCGAACTCCGCCGTGGCGGCCGGGGCCAGCAGCAGGCCGATCGCCAGGACCCAGGGGAGCAGCGCGGGGCCGCCGAAGCGGCGCCAGAACGGGACCATGCCGCCGAGGCCCACCAGCAGCAGCACGCCCAGGAGCGTGCCGCGCAGGTAGAAGTGGTCCTGGTAGACGCGGACGACGTCGGCGAACGGGTGGGTCAGGCGGGTGCTCGCCGAGCCGTGCTCGTAGGCGTTGGCCTCCTCGACGGCGGTCGCGCCGCTGCCCATCGGCCAGGTCGGCAGCGCGCGGGCCTTGGTGCCGAACTCGTACTGCGCGTAGGTGGCCCGGTCGGGGAAGACCGTCCGCTTCCAGGCGAAGACGCGGAAGAAGTCGTGCGCGACGGTCCGCGCGTAGTCGCCCGGCTGGGCCATGATCACGCGCTTGGCGTAGTCGTTGCCGAGGCGGTTCTTCTCCGGGTCCCAGCGGGTGCCGGTGTAGCGGTTGAGGGGGGACGCGGCGTTCCAGATGCCGTCCTGCGAGTTCGGCAGGCGGGTGCCGTTCTTCTCGGTGCAGAGGATCATCTCCTCCACCGGCAGGTTCTTGATCTTGTGGCAGTCGGCGAACTTGTACACCCGGGCGAACAGGAAGAACCCGTTGCTCTCGGTGATCGCGAACTTGCCCTCCTCGGCCTGGTACCAGCCCATGTACGCCACGACCGGCAGCGCGCAGGCGACCACCGTGGCGGCCAGCACCCGCCAGTTCATCCACCGGATGACCATGTAGCCGAGCACGCCGAGCAGGACGGGCAGGCCGACCGAGCGGGTCAGCCAGGACACCCCGATGACCAGGCCGATCACCGCCGCGACCCGCCACGACGGGCGGTCGTTCCAGAGCAGCAGCGTCACCGCGGCCACGGTGAGGAAGGTGAACTGGACGTCCGACAGCACCAGCTGCTCCAGCTGGATCTGGTAGGCGTCCAGCAGCACCGGGGCGGCGGCGAGCGCCGCGCCCCAGCCGGGCAGCGAGAACCGCCGCCGCAGCAGCGCGTAGACCATCACGCCCATGCCGAGGCCCATGAGGTGCTGGATGCCCACGACCAGGGCGAAGCTGTGGAACGGCTTGAGGATCCACAGGAAGAAGGAGTAGCCGTCCGGCCGGAGCTGGTGCGGGTACACGCGCATCGCGACGTGCAGGTAGTCGAAGCTGTCGTTGAAGAACATCGCCGGCCGGTAGCCGACCATCGCGATGCCGCGCAGCAGCGCCGCCGTGACCAGGATCACAGTGAAGAAAGGGTTTCGGCGAACCCACGCGCGGATAAAAGAGGTCGCGCCGCGCAGCCGGTCACCGAGGGAGACGCGCTGGTCACCGGCCGGGGCGCCCGCCTTGGCGGTCTCCTTCTCGGCGGCGTCGATGACCGCCTGGATGTCGGTCGCGGTGACGTCCTGCCCGGTGCCCGCCGCGGGCGCGTCGCCGGCGGCCCCGGCCGCCGTCGCCGGACCCTGCGACTCCCCGTCCACCGGGGGTTTCGCCATCGCGGCGCCTCCTGCCTTCGCTTCCGGGCCGGACCCGGCGGATCCCCGCTCTCCCGCCTGCGTCACAGCGGCCCCACCCCTCCCGGGCCGAGGTGCCCGTATGCTTGTGCCCCCAGAGTGCCGCCGGCGGCCGCGGCGGAGAGGGCCTTCGAGTTGCCAGGCAACACGATACGGGCGCTCTTGGACCTTGCGGCCCGCATCATCCGTCTCCGGTGGGCATCATGAACTATGACGGGCCGATCCGCGGAACAAGTCGAGAGTAGTTGAAAGTGCCGCAGACGGTCACCAGGGGTAATGAAGGAGATCGCGTGGAACTCTCCGTAGTGATGCCATGTCTGAACGAGGCAGAGACGCTCGAGACCTGCATTCGCAAGACGCTGGCGTTCTTCGACGAGCAGGGCATCGATGGCGAGGTCGTCATCGCGGACAACGGCAGCACCGACGGCAGCCAGCAGATCGCCCGCGAGGCCGGCGCCCGCGTGGTCCCGGTGGCCGACAAGGGCTACGGCAACGCCCTGATGGGCGGCATCCGCGCGGCGCGCGGCAAGTACGTGGCGATGGGCGACGCCGACGACTCCTACGACTTCGCGACCCTCGGCCCGTTCCTGGAGGACCTGCGCGACGGCGCCGACCTGGTGATGGGCAACCGGTTCCAGGGCGGGATCGCCGAGGGCGCGATGCCGCCGCTGCACCGCTACCTGGGCAACCCGGTGCTGAGCTTCGTCGGCCGGCTGTTCTTCGGCAGCAAGATCGGTGACTTCCACTGCGGGCTGCGCGCCTTCAACCGCGAGTCGATCCTGCGCCTCGGCCTGCAGACCGGCGGCATGGAGTTCGCGAGCGAGATGGTCGTGAAGGCCACCCTCGCCAAGCTCGACATCCGCGAGCGGCCGACCACGCTCTCGCAGGACGGCCGGTCCCGTCCGCCGCACCTGAACACCTGGCGGGACGGCTGGCGGCACCTGCGCTTCCTCATGCTCTACAGCCCGCGCTGGCTGTTCCTGATCCCGGGCCTGGTCTTCATGACCCTCGGCCTGGTCGCCGGGATCGCCCTGTCCACCGGCCCGGTCCGGATCGGCGACATCGCGTTCGACGTCGACACCCTGGTGGGCGCGGGCGCGGCGATGGTGATCGGCTTCCAGGCGGTGATCTTCGCCATCCTCACCAAGGTGTACGCGGCGCAGGAGGGCTTCCTGCCGACCGACACCCGGGTGCGCAAGCTGACCTCCTGGCTGAGCATGGAGAAGGGCCTGGTGATCGGCGGTCTGCTGGCGGTCGGCGGCCTGGCCGGCCTGGTCGCCTCGGTCATGCACTGGCGGGTCAACAACTTCGGCGAGCTCGACCCCCGGCACTCGCTGCGCATCGTGGTGCCGTCCGCGACCGCCCTGGTGATGAGCTTCCAGACGATCTTCGGCGCGATGTTCGTGTCCATCCTCGGCATCCGCCGCCGCCAGCACCCGCCGCTGGTGGACGCCGCCGACGAGGCCGCGGGCGTCGTGGACGCCGCCGTGGAGAAGGTCGCCGGCGAGCGCCTGGCCGCCGAGCGGAACGCCGGCAAGGACGCGGACGAGGCCGCCGGCACGGTGTCCGGCGAGCCGGCCGAGAAGGTCGCCGTCGGCGCGAAGGCCGCCCAGGTCGAGGGCGACGAGAACGGCAAGGCCGAGGGCGGGACCGTGGCCGCTGAGAAGAAGGCCCCCGCGAAGAAGACCGGCACGAAGAAGTCGGGCGGGAAGAAGGCGGGCTCGTAGCGGGTCCGCACCCGTTCGCAGACCGCCTCACCGCGCCGCACCACCCCGCCCGGCCCCTCGACGCCGAGCGATCTCCCACCCCCGGACGAGCCCCGAGCACACCGCTCGGGGCTCGTCCGCGTCCAGGGGTTCCAGGGACGGGAGGGGCTGCGGAGAGGTGTGGGTCCGCCGGGGGGGTGACGGGCGGATGACCTGCGGGTGGCCGAACGTCGCTTATGCCGAGAAGTTGCTGAGTGTTTCCTGGCCGAAGACGTCGCATTCGCGGCGTTGTGGCAGCCTGAGAAGGCAATGGATCAAGCGTTTGCGACCGTCCGCGCCCGGCCGCGGGTCCCATGCTGACCGACCCCGTCCCGGTCGCCGGCGGCATCAGGCAGGCCGGACGGCCGGAGGCGCCGGCGGCGTCCCCGGGCGCGGGCGGCGCGCTGTCGGCGGGCCGGCGGCGCTGGGGGCTGCTGCTCCTGGCGGGCTGGGCCGTCCAGGTCGCGATCCGGCTGGCGTTCGCGTCCGGCCAGACGATGCCGGTCGCCACCCCGGACGAGACGGGCTACCTGTTCGCGGCGCGGGTCCTCACCGGGGGGCCGCCCGCCGACATGTCCTTCGGCACGGTCTACCGGGGCGGGTACCCGGTGCTGCTCATGCCCGTGTTCGGGTTCGTGCACGACCCGGAGACGGCCTACCGGCTCTCCCTGGCGGTGAACGCGCTGCTCGGGGCCCTGGTGCTGCCCCTGGCCTTCGTGCTGCTCCGGCGGTTCGGGCTCACGCGCGGGCGCGCCTTCCTCTTCGCGAACGTCGTCGCGCTGCTGCCCGCCACCGTCTTCTACAGCGAGTTCGTGCTGACCGACGCCATCCTGCCCGTGGTGGTGCTGGGCTGGCTGCTGCTCACGCACACGTGGCTCACCAGTGCGAGTCCGCGCGTCCAGACGGCGGCTGCCGTGGGGGGCTCGCTGCTGGCGGGGTACGCGTGCGCCATGCACTCGCGCGGGGCCGTGATCATCGCCGTCCACGCCGTGCTGCTCATGGCGGTGGCGGTGTGGCGGTGGCGGCCGTTCGGGCAGACGGCCCTCGCGGCGGTGGCGCTGGGCGCGATCTTCCTCGCCGGGACGAGGCTGAACGTCCACATCTTCCATGTGCTCTACCCGATGGGCGACAACGACCTCGGGGGCAACCTGCGCCGGCGGCTGACCAGCGCGGCGGGGCTCAACTGGACGTTCTCGCTGGCCGTCGGGCAGCTCTGGTACCTGGTCGTCGGGACGGGCGGGCTCGCCGGGATCGGGTTGTTCGGCTGCGGCTCCCTGGCGTTCCGGCGGCGGATCGACCCGCGGGTGCGGGCGCTGGCCCTGGCCGTTCTGGCGTCCATCGCGGGGATCGCGCTCGCCACGTCCGCGGCGCTGCCCGACGAGATCCGCGTCGGCAACTACGTGTACGGCCGCTACCTGGCCTGCTTCGCGCCGCTGCTGGTCGCGGCCGGGATCGCCGTGCTGATCCGGGCGTCCCGGCGGACCCTGGCGTTCGCAGTGGGCGGGACGGCCGCGTTCGCCGCCGCGTCCGGGGCGGCCGTGTACTGGTACGCGGGCGACCGCCTGGCCAGGTACGTCTTCACGCCGTTCGACTTCCCCGAGGCGTCCTTCCTGACCCAGGACTGGCACCGGTTCCACCTGTGGCGGGCCACGGTCGCGGGCCTGGTGCTGCTCGGGCTCGCCGTCCTGGTGGTGTGGGCGCTGCGCGGCCGGAAGGCCATGGTCGTGCTGGCCGGCACGCTCGCGGCCGTCCAGCTCGGCATGACCGGGACGGCCACGGCCGAGATCGCCCGCCCGCTGGTCCGCCAGTTCACCCCGGTCGCCCGGCTGGACGGCGTCGCCCGGCCGCACGAGCGGGTCGCGGTGGACTGGCAGGTGCCGTGGAAGCTCCGGCTGCCGATGATCTACGACGTCTGGTGGCGCGGGACGGTCGAGTTCGACGGGAACCGGTTCCCGCCGCCGACGGACCGCGCCGACCTGATCGTCCTGAACTGGAGCGGGATCAACCCGCCGGAGCAGTCGTGGCGGCACGGCGTCCCGCCGAAGGGCTGGCACATCGTGACGACCCGGAGCGGCGACGAGGGCGGCTGGGTCGCCTGGCGCCGCGACTGACCAACCGCTCCGGGGGTTCCTCTCGAAGTGACCTCAACCCTGCGCGCGAACGCGTGACCTGCCCGGTGGAGCGAAGCCGAAGGCGAGCGCAACCGGGCAGATCGCGAAGCGATGCCGCGTTCGTCCAGACCCGGTCACGTAGCGAGCCGCTAGGCGAGCGCAGTGGGCCGGGACTGCGATCAACACAGCGAGCCGCTAGGCGAGCGCAGTGGGCCGGGGCTTAATGCAGATCGGAGCGGTCCGGCGGGGTGGTGACCGGTGGGGTCTGGCCGAGCGTGGACGGGTGGTCCCAGATCTGGAGCAGGCCGTCCGATGACCGCCAGAGCCGCCGCCATCCCTTCTCGCCCGTGGGCGCCCAGCCGCCGAGGATCTGCGACTCCTGGCCGCGCCAGCGCGTCCACAGGACGGGCGCGCTGAACGCCTCGACCGGCAGGCTGTAGTGGTCGTGCGGCCAGGACTCGATCCGCCCGTCCCACGTCCGGTTCCCCCACGGGTCGCGGACGTAGAAGGTGAGCGTCTGCGCGAGCCGCCGGTCGGAGTAGATCGTCGTGATGTCGTTCCGGCCGCGCAGCCAGGTCCGCAGCTCGTTCCAGGCGGTGTCGCGCGGCAGGTCCGGGACGGCGCGGACGCACACGACCACGTAGGACACGGTCAGAGCGGCGGCGACGAGTGCGGCGGGCGTCCTGAGCCGGAGCCTGGAACGGTCCGGAACGCGCCGCCAGAGCAGCCCGACCGCGCCGAAGCCGCCTCCCAGGATCGCCGGGAGGACGGCGTCCCAGTAGCGGGGCAGCCAGGCGCGCAGCGAGATCGACTTCGGGTCGATGACCCCGGACAGCAGGGTGATCGGGACGGCGAGGGCCAGGAACCAGACGAGTGCGAGCAGCAGCCGCCGGTCCCGGGTGACCAGCCAGCCGGCGACGGCGAGCGCGACCGCCGCGATGAACACCGAGCCGAGCGCGTTCCAGTCGTGGATGGCGCGGGTGAACGACTCGGCGGCGAGCCGCCGCGTCACGTGGTCGCGGGAGAGACCCCCGTGTTCGGCCGCCGAGATCAGCCCGGCGAGCGGGTTGCCCCAGACGATCTGGTTGTGCACGAGGTCGGCCACGAAGATCACGGCCATCGGGACCCCGACCGTGACGTTGCGCCGCCACGGGATCCGCAGCAGGACCAGGAAGACCGGGATCGCCACGAACATGAACGCCACGAACTCGCGGCTGAGGAACGCCAGGCCGTAGCAGGCGCCGGCGGCCACCAGCCAGCGGGTCTGGCCGCGCCCGGTCCGGCGGGACGAGGTGACGAGCGCCGCCATCCCGAGGGAGAACAGGCCCGCGCCGGGCATGTCCGGCAGCATGACGCCGGTGGACCAGCCGAGCTCGTGCCCGAACGGGTTGGTCATCGTGAACAGCGGGTTCACCAGGATGACCAGCACGGACGCCAGCCCTGCCAGGTTCCCGAACAGCGACCGGACGGCGAGGAAGCAGCCGGTGAGGAACAGCGCGACGCCGGCCGCCGTGACCGTGAAGTAGGCGATCTGGCCGGGCCCGAGGACCTCCTGCGCCAGCCGCGCGGGCAGCACCAGGCCGATCCGCGTCACCTGGTGCGGGACCTCGGAGAACGGCCACTGCTCCAGCGGGACGTGCGGCCAGTCGCGGGCGGCGAGCCACACGTAGTACGGGTCGAAGTACAGCGGCGGCACCATCAGGACGTACTGGAGCCCCACCCCGCAGGCCGCGACCAGGGCGGTCAGGCCCAGCACGAGCCGGTGCCGCCGGAGCCAGCGCCGCGCGCCCGCCCGGGGCCCGCCGGCCGGAGTGCCAGAGACGGCCGTGCGGGCCGTTTCCGCGTGTGTCAAAACCGTTCCCGCTCCCACGTCCGCGCACGTCATCGGCCAGTTCCGCAGGGTATCCGGACGGCCTGGGGTGCGGTGCGCGACGGTGCCGAACGCTCAGTGATCTTTCAGCAACCGTCCCGTGTCCGCGGGGGCGCGGTCGGAACCGGTCGTCCACAGGCGTGATATCGGTTCGGACGGGACGGGCGCGCCCTCTACCCTTGAACCATGTCCTCGTCGAGCCGACACATCCTCACCGCGCCCGCCTGGCCGTACGCCAACGGGCCCCGCCACCTCGGGCACGTCTCCGGATTCGCGCTGCCCGCCGACATGTTCAGCCGCTACCAGCGGATGGCGGGCAACCAGGTGCTCATGGTGAGCGGCACCGACGAGCACGGCACGCCGATCCAGGTCCAGGCCGACAAGGAGGGCGTGAGCGCCCGCGGGCTGGCCGACCGCTACAACCTCGCCATCGCCGAGGACCTGCGCGGCCTCGGCATGAGCTACGACCTGTTCACCCGGACGACCACCCGCAACCACTACGCGGTCGTCCAGGAGATCTTCAAGGGCCTGTACGACAACGGGTACATCTTCCCCAAGACCACGATGGGCGCGATCTCGCCGTCCACCGGCCGCACGCTGCCCGACCGCTACATCGAGGGCACCTGCCCGATCTGCGGCTACGACGGCGCGCGCGGCGACCAGTGCGACAACTGCGGCAACCAGCTCGACCCGATCGACCTGATCAACCCGGTGTCGCGGATCAACGGCGAGACCCCGAAGTTCGTGGAGACCGAGCACTTCATGCTCGACCTCCCGGCCTTCACCGAGGTCCTCGGCCGGTACCTGAAGGGCAAGCAGGGCCAGTGGCGGCCGAACGTGCTGAAGTTCGCCCTCAACCTGCTCGACGACCTGCAGCCGCGCGCGATCTCCCGCGACCTCGACTGGGGCGTGCCGATCCCGCTGGACGGCTGGCGCGAGAACCCGGCCAAGAAGCTGTACGTCTGGTTCGACGCCGTCGTCGGCTACTTCTCCGCCTCGGTGGAGTGGGCCCGCCGCTCCGGCGACCCCGAGGCCTGGCGCGCCTGGTGGCAGGACCCGGACGCCCTGTCCTACTACTTCATGGGCAAGGACAACATCGTCTTCCACGCCGAGATCTGGCCGGCGATGCTGATGGGCTACAACGGCCAGGGCGACAAGGGCGGCACGGCCGGGTCGCTCGGCGCGCTGAACGTGCCGACCGAGGTCGTGTCGTCGGAGTTCCTGACGATGGAGGGCCGCAAGTTCTCCTCGTCCCGCCAGGTCGTCATCTACGTGAAGGACTTCCTGGAGCGGTACGACGTCGACGCGCTGCGGTACTACATCGCGGTCGCCGGCCCGGAGAACAACGACACCGACTTCACCTGGTCGGGGTTCGTCCGCCGCAACAACGACGAGCTGGTCGCGGCCTGGGGCAACCTGGTCAACCGGTCGGTGAACATGGCCGCCAAGAACTACGGCGCGATCCCCGAGCCGGGCGAGCTGACCGACACCGACCGGGCGCTGCTCGCGCGCAGCCGCGAGGCGTTCGGCAGGGTCGGCGCCGAGCTCGACCGGTCCCGGTTCAAGAACGGCATCACCGAGGCGCTGGACGTCGTCCGCGACGCCAACCGGTACCTGTCCGACCAGGCCCCCTGGAAGCTGAAGGACGACCCGGCCCGCGTCCAGTCGATCCTGCACACCGCGCTGCAGGTGGTCGACGACGCCAAGTCGCTGCTCACCCCGTTCCTGCCGTCCTCGTCCCAGAAGGTGCACGAGATGCTCGGCGGCGAGGGCGTGTGGGCCGCGCAGCCGCGGCTGGAGACCGTCTCGGAGGAGGGCGGCCCCGACTACCCGATCCTGACCGGCGACTACACCGTCGAGAAGGCCGTCTGGGAGTCGCGCCCGATCACCCCGGGCGTGCCGCTGACCAAGCCGACCCCGCTGTTCAAGAAGCTGGACGACTCGGTCGTCGAGGAGGAGCTGGCCCGGCTGGAGGGCGAGTGAGCGGCGCGGCGGGCGGCGACGGCGAGCAGAGCGGCGACGGCCAGGCCGCCCGCCCGTTCCCGCCGCTGCCGGGCCGGCTGCCGGTGGACGTCTTCGACAGCCACTGCCACCTCGACCTGGTCGGGCTGCCCGTCGAGGAGCAGCTCGCGTCCGCGAAGGCGGCGGGCATCGCCCGGATCGTCACGATCGGGGTCGACCTGCCGTCCTCGCGGCTGTGCGCCGACACCGCCGCGGAGTTCGACGACGTGTACGCGGGCGTGGCGATCCACCCCAACGACACGACCGGCATCACCGACGCCGTCCTGGACGACATCGCCGAGCTGGCGCGGGCGCCGAAGGTCCGCGCGATCGGCGAGACCGGCCTCGACTACTACCGCGACTGGGCCCCGAAGGACGACCAGCACCGCTCGTTCCGCGCGCACATCGAGATCGCCAAGCGCAGCGGCAAGGCGCTGGTGATCCACGACCGCGACGCGCACGACGACGTGCTGCGCATCCTGGCCGAGGAGGGCGCGCCGGAGCACACGGTGTTCCACTGCTTCTCCGGCGACGCCGCGATGGCCGAGGTCTGCGCCGAGCGCGGCTACGTGATGAGCTTCGCGGGCAACATCACCTTCAAGAACGCCCAGCCGCTCCGCGACGCCCTGGCCGTCGCCCCGCTCGACCTGATCCTGGTCGAGACGGACGCGCCGTTCCTCACCCCCGTCCCGAACCGCGGCAAGCCGAACGCGTCCTACCTGATCCCGCACACGGTCCGCTTCATGGCCGACTACAAGGGAGTCCGCCTGGACGACCTGTGCCGCGCCATCGCCGCCAACGGCGAACGGGTCTTCGGCCCCTGGTAACCCGCGACCCCGTCACCCCGGAGCCCGACGCCCGGCGACCGCCTCACGGCCGCCGGGCCGCATTCCGTGGCCTACGCCGTGGTGCGCGGTCTGAGAGTTGTGCGCGCTGGGCCAGCGCCTCTGCGAGGGGCGCCACAGCGCGGCGGCATCCTTCTTCCGGCGGTCCCGGATGAGCAGGAGGAGGACGCCGAGGCAGGCGGCGAGCGCCGGCGCGACCGCGTAGAGGTTCACCGCGACAGGTGATCGCAGCGCGCGCATGGGGCTCCTCAGGACGTCCGGCGCCGGACGAGGGTCAAGGCTGCGCATCGGCGGTCCCGGACGATGGCGTGTCGGGGGTGAGGCGGCGGTGGTCGACGGGTGGATTCGCTGGTTTCGGTCTGGTTCGCGCAGCGGATATTCCGGACTGGTGGTGGCGTCTGGGGCGGCGGTGGCGCTAGGTTCTCGCCCATCGGGACGACACCCCCAAGACCGTGCCGGACGCCCCCTCGGAGCCGTCCGGGTGCGGCGCCCCCCGAACGACCGTCCCGCCCCCGGAGGAGATCCTCGTGCGCCCTCACCCGAGTCTCGTCGTGCCCTTGGCCGCCGTCGCCCTGCTCGCCGCCGCGTGCGGAGGCGGGGGAGGCGGAGCCAAGGCCGCCCCGCCGTCCGGGAAGGCGGACCCGGCCGGGGACAACGCCGCGTCGCCCTCCGGGCCGCCGCCGAAGAAGGTCGTGATCCTGGTCGACACGGCCCGCACCGAGGTGATGACGACCGGGCAGACCGTCCAGCAGGTGCTGGACCAGGCGCACATCGCGCTGGGCAAGTACGACCTGGTCAAGCCGGTGAAGACGGCCGCGCCCGCGGACACGATCAAGGTCACGCGGCTGCTGTCGAAGCCGCAGACCCGGACGGTGAAGACCGATCCGCCGACGGTGAAGAAGAAGATGTCCTCGCTGCCGCCGTTCAGCCAGAAGGAGCTGCGGAAGGGGCGGCCGGAGATCAGGGTCGTGCAGACCGCGTGGGTGAAGCGGCACGGCAAGAAGGTCAAGGCCGTGATCTTCCAGCGGCTGACGCAGAAGGCCGTCCCGCGGATCCTCGGCGTCGGGCCGCAGAGCGCGGCGGGCGGGGACGTCGCCAGGCTGAACTGGGCGGGGCTGGCCAAGTGCGAGTCCGGCGGCAACCCGCGCGCGGTCAATCCGGCCGGGTACTACGGCCTCTACCAGTTCTCGATCCCGTCCTGGGCGTCGGTGGGCGGGTCGGGCAAGCCGAGCGACGCCCCGGCCGCCGAGCAGACCTACCGCGCGCAGCTGCTCTACAAGCGCGTCGGCGGGCGCTGGCAGGGGCAGTGGCCGAACTGCGGGCGCTTCCTGTTCTCCTGAGACCCGGAGCACTCCCGGGCACCTGGAACACTTGAGGACGTGGGGGACTCTCAGGGACTGCTCGGCCCGGCCGAGATCCGCGAACTGGCCGGCGCGCTCGGCATCCGCCCGACCAAGACGCTCGGGCAGAACTTCGTCATCGACGCCAACACCGTCCGGCGGATCGTCCGGGCGGCGGAGCTCGCGCCGGACGACGTCGCGCTGGAGGTCGGCCCGGGCCTCGGCTCGCTGACGCTGGCGCTGCTGCCGCAGGTCCGGCGGGTGGTGGCGGTCGAGATCGACGCGGCGCTCGCCCGCGCGCTGCCGATCACCGTCGGCGCGCGCGAGCCGGAGCTCGCGGACCGGCTGGAGGTCGTCCACGCGGACGCGTTGAAGATCACACAACTGCCGGGTCCGGCGCCGACCGCGCTGGTCGCGAACCTGCCCTACAACGTGGCCGTCCCGGTCGTGCTGAACCTGCTGGAGCGGCTGCCCTCCCTGGAGAAGGCGCTGGTCATGGTGCAGGCGGAGGTCGCCGACCGGATGACCGCCGCCCCCGGCGGCAAGATCTACGGCGTGCCGTCGGTGAAGCTGGCCTGGTACGGCGACGCGCGCCGGGCCGGTCCGGTCGGCCGCGCCGTCTTCTGGCCCGCCCCGAACGTGGACTCGGGCCTGGTCGCCTTCACCCGGAGCGATCCGCCGCCGACCACCGCCACGCGCGCGGAGGTGTTCGCCGTGGTGGACGCCGCGTTCGCGCAGCGCCGCAAGACGCTGCGGGCCGCGCTGGCGGGCTGGGCGGGCTCGGCCGCCGCCGCCGAGGAGGCCCTGCGCGCCGCCGGCGTCGACCCGAAGACCCGGGGCGAGCAGCTCGACGTGGCCGCGTTCGCCCGCATCGCCCAGTATCGTCCTTTGGGCGAGATCCGCGGCCGGGGCCGGCCGGCGGGACCGGAAGAGGCGGAGGACCATGCTGAGCGCGCGGGTGACGGGGGCCTACCGGGCGGCGCGGGCACGTGACCGCGTCCTGACGGGGACGGCGGTGGCGGCGGTGATCGTCGGTCACAGAAACGACAGATAGGGCCCCTTAGCCCCGCGCCCGGTGGTGGGCGGTGGGTC
>NZ_JBFAOF010000095.1:0-14050 GCF_040675125.1 Spirillospora sp. NPDC049652
GACCGCCGGGCGCCGCGCACGGTCCGTGCTCCCGGCGGGTCCGGGGCCCGGGATGTACTCGCCCACGCCACACCCTGCCCGACTGGTGTGAACCGACATGAATGGGGAGGTGAACATTGGGCTAACGGCTCCCGCCCGGACGCCCCCGCGGTGCGGGACGGCCTCGTTCGCCACCTACGATCCAAGGTGTGGAGGTCGAGGTTGTCGCAGGTCTGACCGGGCTCGCCGGGCTCGCGGTCGGACTCGCGACGGGATTGGCGGTGCGGGTGAGCGAGCGTGCCCAGCGGACCGTTCCCCCGGCGCAGCCCCAGAACGGGCTGCCCCCGGGGATAGCGTCGGTGCTGAGCGTCCTGAGATCGTCGGCCGTGGTGGTGGACGGCGAAGACCGGGTGCTGCGCGCCAGCTCGGCCGCCCGCGCGTTCGGACTGGTCAGCGATGACCGGCTGGTCGTGGACGAGCTGCTGGCGATGGCCCGGCTCGTCCGCCGCGACGGGGAGATCCGGGAGACCGAGATCCAGGTCGGGCCGTCCCGGTCGCGCTCGCGCGCCGAGGGCCGCTGGTTCGCCGTCCGCGTCGCCCCGCTCGGCTCGCACGGCCTGGTGCTCGTCCTCGCCGAGGACCTCACCGAGATGCGCCGCGTGGAGGCCATCCGCCGCGACTTCGTCGCCAACGTGAGCCACGAGCTGAAGACCCCGGTCGGCGCGCTGTCGCTGCTCGCCGAGACCGTGGACGCCGCCGCCGACGACCCCGAGGCCGTCCGCCGGTTCGCCGGGCGCATGCAGCACGAGTCGGTCCGGCTCACCAACCTCGTCCAGGACCTGATGACCCTCTCCCGCGTCCAGGGCGAGGAGCCGCTGGACGACCTGCACCCGGTCGAGCTGGACACGGTGATCGACGAGTCGCTGGACCGCTCGCAGATCCGGGCGGCCTCCAAGGAGATCGAGCTGATCGCGGGCGGCCGGCACGGCCTGCGGGTGCGCGGCGACGAGGAACTCCTGGTCACCGCGCTGCGCAACCTGATCGACAACGCGGTCGCCTACAGCCCCGAGAAGACCCGCGTCGTGGTGGCGACCCGGCAGACCGACGACCAGTACGTCGAGGTCACCGTCACCGACCAGGGCATCGGCATCCCCGACGGCGACCTGGAACGGATCTTCGAGCGGTTCTACCGGGTCGACCCCGCGCGGTCCCGGCAGACCGGCGGCACCGGCCTCGGCCTGGCGATCGTCAAGCACGTCACCGGCAAGCACGGCGGCGAGGTGACGGTCTGGAGCAAGGAGGGCTCCGGCTCCACCTTCACGCTCCGCCTGCCGCTGCTGAACCCCTCCCCCCTGCCGGCCCCCGCCGGCGCCGAGACCCCCAGCGACGTCCCGGGCGACCCCGGCGACGCGGGCGGCGGACCGGACGCACCCCGTCCGGACACGAGCGCCCGGCCGGCCGTCCACGGCCGCACATCCCACCCGACCCCCGAGGACCGGACGCGATGAGATCCGCGCTCGGGCCCAGAACCGCCCGGGAGGCAGAACAGTGACCCGTGTGCTCGTCGTGGAAGACGAGGAGTCCTTCAGCGACGCCCTGTCGTACACGCTGCGCAAGGAGGGCTTCGAGGTCGCGGTCGCGGCCACCGGCCCGGACGCGCTGGACGTCTTCGAGCGCGACGGCGCCGACCTCGTCCTGCTCGACCTGATGCTGCCGGGCCTGCCCGGCACCGAGGTGTGCCGGGAGCTGCGCGCCAAGTCCAACGTCCCGGTCATCATGCTCACCGCCAAGGACAGCGAGGTCGACAAGGTCGTCGGCCTGGAGCTCGGCGCGGACGACTACGTCACCAAGCCGTTCTCCACCCGCGAGCTGATCGCCCGGATGCGCGCCGTCCTGCGCCGCCAGGGCGACGCGGGCGAGGAGCTCGTGCCCGCCGTCCTGGAGGCCGGCCCCGTCCGCATGGACGTCGAACGGCACGTCGTGAGCGTCAACAGCGGCTCGGTCCAGCTCCCCCTCAAGGAGTTCGAGCTGCTGGAGGTGCTGCTGCGCAACGCGGGCCGTGTCCTGACCCGCATGCAGCTCATCGACCGCGTCTGGGGCGCCGACTACGTCGGCGACACCAAGACCCTCGACGTCCACATCAAGCGCCTCCGGGCCAAGATCGAGGACGCCCCGTCCACCCCGCGCCACATCGTCACCGTCCGCGGCCTCGGCTACAAGTTCGAGCCCTAAGCGGTGTTCAAAGAGTCCCGGCCCACTTCGCTCGCCTAACGGCTCGCTACGTGACCGGGCCTGGGCGAACGCGGCATCGCTTCGCGATCTGCCCGGTTGCGCTCGCCTTCGGCTTCGCTTCACCGGGCAGGTCGCGCGTTCGCGCGCGGGCTGAGGCCACTTGGAGCAGGCGCTATGCAACGCGCTAGGCCCGCATCTTCACGCGGCAGAGGGGCCTGAGGGCACATTCAGGGCACGCGAATTCTCGGAGCGGGCTTGGGGACTGCTGGGAAGTTGTAGCGCGTCAGAGCGGAGGCCGCCGATCTCGGGTCGGCGGCCTCTTTCGTCCTGTTCCACCTGGGTGCGAGCCAGGGGTAGGCGCGAAAAACGGCCCGTACCGCATTCTGGGGACGCGGTACGGGCCGTTCTCGTTGCGTGCGGGTCAGGCGGCCGGGGTCTCGGTGGTCTTCGGCTCGCCGGACTTGGTGGGCTCGGTCGAGCCGGACGGCTCGGTGCCCGGGGTGCTCGGCGCGCCGGTCGGCTCGCCGCTGCCGCTGCCGCTCGGGACGGCCGGGGCCGGGGTGAACGGGGTGCCCTGCGACACCGCGACGTAGGTGCTGAACTCGTTCTGCTGCGGGATGACCGGAACGGCGAGCGTCACCGTGCCGGCCTTCTCGAACTGCAGCGTGACCTGGACCGTCTCGCCGCCCAGCAGCTGCTTGTTCGCCTGCGTCAGGACGACCAGCGGGCCCTTGCCGCCGGTCCCCGGCGTGGCCTCGCCGGCCGGGGCGCTCGGGGCGCCGGAGCCGGGCGCGGTCGGCGTCTCGGGCGAGCTCGGCGTCTCGGTCGAAGGCGTGCTCGGCGCGACCGAACCCGGGGTGCTCGGCGTGCTCGGGGTGCCGGTCACGGGCGCCGTCGGGACGCCGGTGGTGGGCTTGGTGGCGGGCTTGCCCGACTTCACGCCGGACGGCTTGCCCGACGGGGTCGCGTGCGGGGCCGGGACCGTCCCGAGCAGGGACACCGCGGAGCCCTCGCCGCGCTCCCTGGCCGCGGGCAGCGCCACGCCGTCGGCGGCGATCTTGGCCTGGCCGAACTCCGGCGCGCTGACCGAGACGAGCCGGTCGGCGCGGCCGGGGACCTGGTTGATCAGCGTCGCGTACAGCGGGACCGACGACCCGGCGGGCAGCGCCTTCTCCGGCTCCGGGCCGAGCAGGAACATGTTGCGGATGTCGACCTGCGCCTTGGCCGGGTCGGTCTTCGGAACCCAGGCGTTGACGCCCTCGGTCAGCTGCGTCGGCGCCGCGGTCTGAGGCTCCTCGCCGGCGCCGCAGCCGGCGAGCACCGGCGCCATGGCGACGGCGCCCGCGAAGGCGAGCGCGACCACTCGACGGCTGTTTCGGATCACGGCGACGATCTCCTCGGGAAAAGGGTTGCAGGCGGTTCAGGGGTTTCGGCGTGTGCGAACGCCGAAGGGCAGCCTAGCGAGACGGGACGGGTGATACGGAGTCGGGGGTCCTGTTCCCACCGAATTCCGCGGATCATCCGGTGATCTCCTGAGCCGTCCCCGCCAGGCCCTCGCCGGGACGGGACGACCGGTGGTGATCGTCCACGGCGCGGTGCCGGCTGTCGAGGGCGCGGAGGGCGGCGCTGCGGCGGTGTCAGGGGGCCTTGTCGGTGGCCGCCTTGATGAGAGTGGTCAGCTCGGGCCCGGGCTTCGGAGAGGCGAGGATCTCCGAGACCACGCCGTCGTTGCCGACGAAGACGGCGGTGAGACCGGTGGCGGGCCGTCCGTCAGGGCCGTTGGCGTAGTGGCCGGCCAGGATGCCCTTCGCGTCGTCCAGGACGACGGGGTCGCCGTCGTGCGCGTTCCCGGCGAGGGTGCGCAGGGACTTGATCGTCTGCTCGGGGGACGCGGTGGAGCCGCGCCGGTCGGCGGCGAGCCAGAGGCCCGCGTTGAGCACCCGGGTGCGCTTGGCGAGGTCGGCGATCACGGCGGCGCAGGAGCACTTGGGCGGGACGATCGCGACGACGCCGGGCCGCAGGTCGCTCAGGGGCTTGGTCTTGGTGCTCGGCGGTTCGGTGACCGAGCCGTCCGGCAGGAAGCCGCCCTTGCGGCCGACCGGGGCGGACGGGTGCGGGGCGAGCGCGGCGCGGGTCGGCCGCGGTTCGGGACGGGTTCCGAGCGAGGTCATCAGCACCCCGCTGACCAGCGCGATCAGCAGCGCCCCGGTGATGATCGGGATGGCCACTCCGAAGCGGGCGATCGGCCTGGCGATGCGGTCGAACCGGGCGCGCCGCCGCTGCTGGCGCCGCTCGCGGCGGTAGGCGATGACGTCGCGGTCCAGGTCGCGGGCGTCGTCGGGCACGACGACATCGACGTGGGGGAGTCCGTAGTCGTCGTGCTCGGGGTCGCCGTCTGGCCTCACACCGCACCTCTCCCGTTTCCCGTGTCCGCCGGACCGCCTCCGTCCGCCGCGCCCCTTTCGCTCTTTTTCTGACACTTCGTACCCGCACCGCCCGGCATGTTCACCTCCCAGTATGGGCCGCGGCGCGCGACCTGACAGGGGGGAGAGGGGGAACTGCGCGAACGGGATCGCGAATTACCTCGCAACCGGCGCCGAAACCCATTCGTGATCATGCCCGGACGTGCGGTGACAAGGGTCGATGCGGTGCGTCCCGCGACCCGGGCCAAGTGCTCCGCGCGCGTGGTAAACGTGCCCGGGATGCACTATCAAGTCGCTTTGTCAAGGTCCCAATAAGGGGGTTGACCTGCGGATTTGTCGAGAAGGTCGGTGCGGTCACCCCGAGGTCCGTGCTACGCTGGTTCTAGCGGAAGGGGTACTTGTCACATGACTTTCCAGGTCGGCGACACCGTCGTCTACCCCCACCATGGGGCTGCTCGGATCGAGGCCATCGAGACTCGCACCATCAAGGGTGAGGAAAGGACCTACCTGGTCCTGAAGGTCGACAAGGGCGACCTGACAGTTCAGGTTCCGGTCGAGAACGTCGAGGACGTGGGCGTGCGCGACGTCGTCGGCCAGGAAGGTCTGGAGAAGGTGTTCGAGGTGCTTCGCGCACCCTACACCGAAGAGCCCACCAACTGGTCGCGCCGCTACAAGGCCAACCTGGAGAAGCTCGCCTCCGGCGACGTCAACAAGGTCGCCGAGGTCGTCCGCGATCTGTGGCGGCGGGACAAGGAGCGGGGCCTGTCGGCCGGCGAGAAGCGCATGCTCGCCAAGGCCCGCCAGATCCTGGTGAGCGAGCTCGCGCTCGCGGAGAAGACCAACGAGGACAAGGCGGAGGCCCTCCTCGACGAGGTGCTGGCCAGCTGATCAGGTGAGTCATCAGCTTCCACGGGTGGGCGTCGGAACCGACGTCCACCCGTTCGCTTCCCACGCCGACCGCCCCCTCTGGGTGGCGGGTCTCGAATGGCCCGGCGAGGGCCCCGGCCTCGAAGGCCACTCCGACGGCGACGTGGCCGCGCACGCCATCTGCGACGCGCTGCTGTCCGCCTGCTCGCTGGGCGACCTCGGCAAGGTCTTCGGGACGGCCGACCCACGCTGGTCAGGCGCGTCCGGCGCGACGCTGCTGCGCGAGACCGCCCGCCTGGTGGACGAGGCGGGCTGGCTGATCGGCAACGTCGCCGTCCAGGTCATCGGCAACCGCCCCAAGATCGGCAAACGCCGCGACGAGGCCGCCAAGACCCTGTCGGAGGCCCTGAACGGCGCGTCCGTCAGCCTCTCCGCCACCACGACCGACGGCCTGGGCCTCACCGGCCGAGGCGAGGGCCTGGCGGCTCTGGCCAACGCCCTGGTCTTCCCCAAGCAACCAGCCTGACCCGGTCCCCGGTCCCCTCCGGCCGCCGGACTCGGCCGAGCTGCGGCCAAGAGCTCTCCTGGCATCCGCCAACCCACCAAATAGCCCGCCGTCGCGGCGTCGCTGTCGCGCTGTCGGGCCCGGCGCTGTGGCCCTGTCGGGCCTCGCGCTCTCGGGGCTCGCGCTGTTGGGCCTCGCGCGTCGGGGCTCGCGCTGTCGCGCTGTACGGCGTCACACCGCCCTGCTCGTTCGGCGAGCAGTCCGGCATGCCGACGCCGACGCTCCGTCCTCTCGGTGGTTCGCCCTCTCGCCGAGGAACCGACTTGGGTCTCGCCGGATCTCGTCCTTGTCTCCGACGACGTTGCGCGGACAGGTGGACGGCGGCCCTGGCGACGTTATCCACAACCTGTGGGTAACTTTTCGCTGTGCTGCTCCGGCGGCGCAGACTCGACGGTATGAGACGTTCAGCAGGGTGCGGGGCTGATGGTGCCGGTCACCTCGCCGAGACCGATGGTGGAGCCGTTCGCGCCTGGCGCGGTCGCGCGGATGGTGACGGTGTCACCGTCCTCCAGGAACGTGCGCTTCGTGCCGTCCGGCAGTTCCAGCGGCTCCGTGCCGTTCCAGGTCAGCTCGAGCAGGCAGCCGCGCTCCTCCTTGGCGGGACCCGAGACGGTCCCGGAGGCGAAGAGGTCTCCGGTACGCAGGGGCGCGCCGTTCACCGTCGCGTGCGCGAGCTGCTGCGGCGGCGTCCAGTACATGCCGTCGAAGCGGGGCCGGGAGACGGGCCGCCCGTTGATCAGGATCTCCAAGCGCAGGTCGAGCCCCCACGGTTCGTCCGCACGCAGGTAGGGCAACGGCACCGGGTCCTGGACGGGTGGGGAGACTCGCGCGGACTCAAGCGCCTCAACCGGCACCACCCAGGGCGAGATCGATGTCGCGAACGACTTGCTGAGGAACGGCCCGAGCGGTTGCGCCTCCCACGCCTGGATGTCCCGCGCACTCCAGTCGTTCACCAGCACGAACCCGAAGACGTGATCGCGGAACGCGCGTGGCGTGACCGGCCGACCCGGCGTCGAGGGCACGCCGGCGACGAACCCGACCTCCGCCTCGATGTCGAGCTTCAGGCACGCCCCGTACGACGGGGCGGCGTCGGTCGGCACGGCCTTGCGCTGTCCGCACGGCCGGACGATCGGCGTCCCGGACGCGTAGACCGTCCCCGCCCGCCCGTGGTACCCGACGGGGAGGTGCTTCCAGTTCGGCATGAGCGGCTCTCCCTGAGGTCGGAAGATCCGCCCGACGTTCGTCGCGTGATGCTCGGACGAGTAGAAGTCGACGTAGTCGGCGACCTCGAACGGCAGCAGCAACTCGACGTCCGAGACCGGCACCAGATGCGGCGACACCGCCTCACGGTGCGCCGAGTCGGTGAGCAACTCCCGCAACCGGGCCCGGTTCGCGGTCCAGGCCGCCCGGCCCGCCGCCATGAAGGGGTTCAGCGACCCCGCGTCGAACCACCCGTGATCCTCGACCAGGCCCGCCTCGGAGAGGCCGGTCAGGTCCAGCACCCGATCCCCGATGGCGACTCCGACCCGGGTGTCCGCCTCGTCCCGCCGGAACACCCCGTACGGCAGGTTCTCGATGCCAAAGCCGCTGTCCTGGTCGACCTCAACCCAAGTCATGCGCACCATCCTTCCCCGCCCATCCCGAGCAACCAACCCCTTCGCCGACCCGACCGTCCCCTCAGCTCTACTGCCAGCACCAACCGCATTCCGAGCACCCCACCACCGCAGGGGCCCTCCGCTGACTGGCTCCCCATACCCGCCGCCCCACCGACGCCTCAACGTTCCGCGCCTCTCAGATGGCATCGACAGCTGCGTGGCCAAGCCGTGCTCCAAGTCCTGGCCCACGTTGCCCGCCTAGCGGATCGCTACGTGACCTACTTGGACGAATGCGGCAGTGCGTCGCGAGCTGCCCGCTTTCTCGATCGCCTCCGGCCGCACCGCATCACGCAGGTCACGCGTCCGCGCGCGGGACCAGAGCCCTTCGAGATAGCCCTGGGCGGCGTTTTGCCCACGCTCTTACTCCAGCCGTGGGCGCTGACCTCACACGCGAACGCGACGACCTGTGCCGTTGCCGGTCACGTCGTCCGGGCCGGGGGTGATGCCTTCGATACGGGCCCTTCCGCGCGACGCCCAGGCCACCGGGCTATCGAGGCCGCCACACAGTCGGCGTGGCTCTGGACGAGGCCGTCCGCGTGCGGGGAAGCCGCGGTGGCGTGCAGCGAAAGGTGGACGGGACGCTTTCACGTGGGTGATGGAGCGGCTCGGTCACAGGAGACCGAGCGAGGCGAGATCCGAACGGGGGGTGTCGATGTCGCAGGAGCCGAAACCGGTGAACATTCGCCGGGCCGTCTCGCGCTGCTCGTCGGTCAGGGCGCGGACTCGCACGGCGACGGCCACCGGATTGACCATCTCCATGGCATCGACGCTTCCCCCGTCCGCCGTGGCCAGCAGGATGTTCAGGAACCCGTGATGGACGAACTCGGTCTCCGGGTCGCTGTGCCGCACGGCATGGTGCAGCCCCGCCGTGCACTTGAACGGCAGCCGCCGCTCGACGCACGCCCCCACGAACGCCGCGACCTCGGCAGGACTGGGGAACGCGTCGGCCGTGAGCCCTCCCGTCCGGAACTTCGCCCCGACCCGGGCGCCGGCCTCGTGGGCGGCGGCGATCCCGTCGATCACCATGTGCCAACCGGCCGTCCGCCGCACTTCCAGGAACGCGGGTACCTCCGTGGGGAGCGAGGCGATGGTGACCGTCGCGGCTCGTGCCTGGTCGGCGTCCTCCGGCAGCGCGACCTCGATCCCGCGCAGTCGGACCCGGGGCTCGGCCGCCACGTCCTCCAGGGCCTTCGGCAACCCGTCCAGGCCGGAGTCCGCGATCACCACGAGGTCGAGAAGGTCGTCGGGCAGCAGGTGCGTCCGCAACTCGGCGACCCGCGAGGCCGGACAGAGGAACCGTCCGATCACCGGGTCATCGGCCGCGTTCCGGTAGGCGGGCAGTGCCCTGTCCAACGACTCCTGAGCGGGTGGAAACAGCGCCGCGTCGTCCACGAACCCAGCGAACAGTTGCCCCATGCCCGGAGTGGTACCCGCGCGCCCCGGCCCTCATCCGACCATTTCCGGACCACCCAGACGCCGCACCGCCGCCCCATCCGATCGGTTCCGGTCTGCCGTCCTGCTCCTGCTACCGCTGACCACGCCTTACCAGCGGGCCGCCCTCATGGAGGTCACGGCCCCTCAGGGAGTGATGATCCTGGAGGTCACGGCCCCTCAGGGGTGATGATCCGCAGAGAACCCGGCCCTAACCGTCGTCGTTCCCGCGGACGGTTGCTCCCTCAGCCCTCAGTGCGGCTGCCCCGCCGCGCTGCCGGTGAGTGTCATTCCGTCGGCGTGCCGATCCGAAGCCGGTTGCCGTCGGGGTCGCGCAACTCGATCTCACGCGCCCACGGCAGGTCCTCGGCCTGCACACCGAACTCGGAGGCGATCGCCTCGACGTCACGAACGCGGAGGTAGACCAGCGTGCCGGGGCGGGCGTCACCTTCGTGCTCCGACAAGTACAACCGCACCCCGCCCCGCGCCACCTCGACGAACGCGGGAAATCCCGGCTCGAAACGGTGTTCCCACTGCTTGGCGAAGTCGAGACGCTCGTACCAGGCCACCGCCGTCGCAGCATCTTCGACGCGAAGAATGGGAATGACTACCTCGTCCATGGCGCCATCGTCGCAAAACCATGCAGGGCGTAGGCGCCTGGGCGGCACCACGAAGTGGCGGGCCGGGCGTGCTGTTCGACCCCGACGAGGGGACGCAGCGGCAGATGATCATGGCCGGGCCGGCGGCGCACGCGCTTGACCTTCTGGTTGGACGGCCGGAAGGTGTGGGACTACCGGGGCGGTCTGACCCCGGAGCGATCCCAGATGGGCCTCGCGCTCCAGAACGACCAGGTGTGCGTCGGGGGCCGTCCTTCTGTCGCGTTCTCCCAGGAAGCTGCACGCTAACGGAGCTACGACCTGGGAAAACTGTGTCCTCTGAGAGGCAGTGGTCTCCGGCCTCTTTCACGGGATGCGTTCTCAGGAAGGCGCATCCTTGAGGGAGCCGCGGCCTGAGAAAGCCGTGTGCTTCGGGTGCGGTGTCTTTCCGGCGGTCGGGAAGAGGGCATCTGCCAGGAACGGGCAGCGGTTCCTTGATCAGCGGGTCTGTGGCGGGCTGAGTGGGACCGCTGTCATACGGCGGCGGTGAAGGGTGAACGCGGCCGCGTCCACCGCGCCTTGGATGGCATCCCCAAAACGGTCTGCGGGTGCCTCGCCGTTGCGTCCTGTTGTCATCTTGGGACGATGCAGGGTCTCCTCCCGGCCTCACGGCACCTCACTGTCGTCCTGCGCGATCACGTCGTCCGTGCCACCCGCCCAGGGAGCGCAATGCCAGGGGACCGGGCAGGTAACGGACGTGCTGGTGGTGGCGGTTCGGCGTTAGTCGGCGGGAGGTGTGGGGGAGCTGCGGAGGCGGCTGGACGGGGGATTCCAGCCCCACGGTGGGGTGGCATCCCTGGGGACATCGTCCGTGGCCGCATGGCCCGGAAGCGGAGCGTCCTCGGATGAGGAGGGATTCGGGACGTCCTTCATCGCGTCTCGGGCGTCGGACGAGGCGGCCTTGTCTGCGGCCGACCGGGTGCCTTCGGACGAGGAGAGGTCGTCATCCACCGAGGCGGCGTTGTCGTCAGCCCGGGAAGGGGCGTTCTCGGCCCGGAGGTCGTCGTGTTCGGACGAAAAAAGAGCATCGTCAGCAGGCGCGGGGAGGTCGTTCTCCGCAGTCGGGACGTCATCTCGCGAGGAGTCGTTGCCTGCGTTCGGGGGTGTTGCCGCAGGTGAAACGGATTCCTCGGAAGCCTGAGTCTTCTTAGGACGAGGTGCCTCGCGATGTGAGTGGCTCTCCTGCTCCTGCCCTTGCTCCCGGGACTGTGCTGCTGAGTTCAGAGGCCGGTCCGTCCCGGATGCGGGACGGGTAGGCGGGATGGGTTCGTCTGTTTGAGGAGGCGGTGGGGTGATCCCCTCAGGGAGAGATGGGTGGGCTTCCTCCCGGACCGGTGTGTCGTGGTCTCGGCGGGGGCTCTGGTTCTCGTCGTCCGCGTTGCGGGTTTCAGTGTGGTCGCCGGTAGGCGGGGCGGCGTCGTTGTCTTCGGGGGAGGCAGGGCCCGCTGGCTTGGTCGTAGAGGGGCGCGGGCTCGGGGGTTCGATCGGGACTGTGGCCGAGGGGTGGACTTGAGACGTGTGCGGGTGCGCATCCGGAGCATCTGCCGTACTGGAACTAGCCGGACCACGGGCGTTCGGACGTTCGTCTGTGTGAGTGTCGCGAGGGGGCGTTTCGCGGGCGGCGTGGAAGGACGACGAGATCGCCGGTTCCGAGGAGAGGGCGGTTGTGCCGTAGCGGTCGGTGGGGTCGCTTGCTGGGTCATCCGGACGTGCGGCGACGTTGACCGCTGACAGCTGAGTGGGCTGGCCGTTCCGCTCGCTGTGCTCTGCGCGTTCTTCGGAAGAGCCTGCCGACGGGACGGCCTCCCTGACCGGAGGTGCGGCGTCCTGGCCCCGCTCGCCTGCGGAAGAGGATGCGGCGGGCACGTCTGCTGCGTGTTCCGGCTCCTCGGCGGGTGGGCGGGAGAAGAGGTGGTCCAGCGGGGATTCGTGGACGTGGTTCTCCGACGGCGGCGCGGGGGCCGGTTCAGGCGCGGAGGTGGGGGCGGGAGGAAGGCTCGACGGGGCGCGGAGCAGGCGGAGGGTGGTCAGCCACAGCCAGACGCCGATGAGGAGCATGGCGTGCGGAGCCACCGCGACCGCGCCGCGAAGCGGCTTCGCCGGGAGGGAGTCGAAACCCCAGACGGCGTGCTGGACGGAGATCCAGGAGAGGCCCGCGAGCAGGAGAAGCAGGAACGTCCAGCGGAGGGCGCGGCTCCACCAGCGGGCGTGGCGGGCCGCCAGCAGGGAGAGGAGGGTGAGGACGAGGAGGGCGTCCGCGGCGGCCGGGTAGACGGGGGACCAGTCGTGGTCGACGCGCCCCGTCTCGGCGAGGCCGCGCAGGACGTCCCAGGTCAGGGCGCATGCGGCAGCCGTCAGCAGGGTCACCAGGAGGGCGCCGCAGGCGGCCAGGAGGCGGCGCGGCAGGCGGGACGGGCGGGGCGCTTCGGTCGGCATCGTGGCTCGCGGTTCAGAGGGCGGAACGGGCAGATCAACATTAATCAGGACGGGCCACGCAGATGGGGACCCGGTGGCTGCGTCCGAAACGTGTCGGGACGTACGGTGTTGGTGACGATGGCGTCCCCAACTGGAGGCAGCGATGCCGTACTACCGGGTCGTGGGTGAGGTCCCACGCAAGCGTCACGTGCAGTTCCGTCGCCCGGACGGCGGTCTCTACGCCGAGGAGCTGGTGGGCGAGGAGGGCTTCTCCTCCGACTCCAGCCTGCTCTACCACCGGTACGCGCCCACCGCGATCATCAAGAGCGAGGGGTTGGACGACGGGTCAGCGGCCGAGGGCCTGGTCCCGAACCATCCGCTGCAGCCGCGCGGCTACCGCACCCAGGACCTTCCGGTCGGCGGTGATCTGGTGCTCGGCCGGCAGGTCCTCTTCGGCAACCAGGACGTGCGGATGTCGTTCGTCGCCTCGTCCGGCGGCCCGAGCGAGCTGTACCGCAACTCGGTGGGGGCGGAGGTCGTCTACGTCCAGACGGGCCGGGCGACGTTCGAGTCGACCTATGGAGCGCTCGACGTCACCGAGGGCGACTACGTGGTCATTCCGACCGGGACCATCCACCGGTGGGTGCCCGAGGACGGGGAGACGGTCCGCGCGCTCGTCATCGAGGCGAGCGGTCATGTGCGTCCGCCGCGCCGGTACCTGTCGCAGTTCGGGCAGTTCCTTGAGCACGCGCCCTACAGCGAGCGGGATCTGCGCGCTCCCACCGAGCCCCTGCAGAGGGAGGGCGGCGAGGTGCCGGTCATCGTGCGCACGCGCGGTGGCCTGTCCAGGCTGACGTACCTGCACCACCCGTTCGACGTCGTCGGATGGGACGGCTACCTGTACCCGTACGTGTTCAGCATCCACGACTTCGAGCCGATCGTTAAGCGGACGCACGCGCCGCCGCCCGTCCACCAGACGTTCGAGGGGCCGAACTTCGTGATCTGCTCCTTCTGCCCGCGTCCGCTGGACTTCCATGAGGAGGCCGTGCCGATCCCGTACAACCACCACAACGTGGACTCCGACGAGATGATGTTCTACGTCGGCGGCGACTACACGGCACGGAAGGGCTCGGGCATCGGGATCGGCTCGATCTCGCTGCACCCCTCCGGGTTCACGCACGGGCCGCAGCCCGGCGCGGTGGAGGCGGTGATCGACGCGGTCCGGCGGGGGCACGACCGAGCGACGGAGCTGGCCGTCATGATCGACACGTTCCGTCCGCTGGACCTCGGCCCGGCCGCCCGCCGCTGCGAGGACCCCGAGTACGCCTGGACCTGGGCGCGCACCGCGACCTGACCTCCCCGACTCCGACCGTCGTCTCCAGGCGGAACGCGACGGTGATGGGGTCATGGCCCCCGGTGGTGATTTCCTTCGGTTCCATCGGGGTAATCGGTAGTTTGTGCCATTTCCTCGTCCGGTGCTGGAACGGGCCGCCACGCACGGGCTCGGGGTGCCGGTCCGGGTGTTCGACGCCCGGATCGGCCGCCGCCGCGCCGTCGGCTGGCTGGTGCTGCTCGGCCTCGCCGTCCTCGTGCTCGTGCCCGCGTCGGCGCTGTACCTGGCGGCCGGACGGTTCTGGATCGGGCTGCTCGCCGCGTCCCTGGCCGTCGCGTACCTGGCCCTCGCGGTGCGGATCCTGCTGCACGCCGGCCTCCGGGAGCGCATGCCCGTCGTCTACCTGTTCGGCGGCGGGCTGGTCTACGCGGGGACGGGGCGCGCGGCCGCCTACCACTGGGACGACCTGTCCGCCGTGACCGTCGCGGGCGTCC
>NZ_JBFAOF010000096.1:0-14034 GCF_040675125.1 Spirillospora sp. NPDC049652
CCCACCCGCCGCCCACGGAGCCCGCTCCGTGGGCGGCGGCTCGCGTGAGCCCGGGCCGTCCAGCCGGCCGCCCCGGTTCGGGCGGCGGTTCCCAAACGGAGGGAGAGCGCGCTAGCCTGAGTTTAGACCTAAACTCAGAGGAGGTTCGATCATGGCACGGACGGTAGTGGTCAGCGGCGGCGGCACCGGGATCGGCAAGGCGGTGGCGGCGCGGTTCGCGGCCGACGGCGATCGGGTCGTCGTCATCGGCCGCCGCGGGGACGTGCTGGAGACCGCCGCCAAGGAGATCGGCGGCACCGCCGTCCAGGCGGACCTGAGCGAGCCCGCGGACGTGGAGCGGGTCCGGGCCGAGCTGGCGGAGCGGTTCGGCACGATCGACGTGCTGGTCAACAACGCGGGCGGCAACGTGGAGCGCCACGGCGACTCCGCGGACGTGGCGGAGCGGTGGACCGCCAACTTCCGGGCGAACGTGCTGACGGCGGTGCTGCCGACCGAGGCGCTGCGCGACCTGCTCAACCCGTCCGGGCGGGTCGTCTTCATCACCTCGATCGCGGCGTTCCGGGGGTCGGCGGGCGGCTCGTACGGTCCGATGAAGGCGGCGCTGCACCCGTACGCGTTCGACCTGGCCGCGGCGCTCGGCCCGCGCGGCATCACGGTGAACGTGGTCGCGCCGGGCTTCATCGAGGACACCGAGTTCTTCCGCGGCACGATGACCGACGAGCGGCGCTCGATGCTCGTCGAGCAGACCCACACCGGGCGCGCCGGGACGCCCCGCGACATCGCCGAGACGGTGCACTGGCTCGCCTCCCCCGGCGGCGGCCATGTCACCGCGCAGGTGGTGCAGGTGAACGGCGGTGCCGAGCGTGGCCGCTGAGCCGGCCCCGGACGGCGCCGACGCCATCGCGGACGCCTGGCGGCGCGAGCTGCCGGGCGTCCCGGTGGGGTCGATCGGGGTGGTCACCCGGATCTGGTGGGCGGCGAAGGTCTTCGGGGACGAGCGGCGGCGGCTGCTGGCGCGGCTGGGCGTGGACGTGGCGACGCTGGACCTGCTGTCCACGCTGCGCCGCGCCGGCGCGCCGTACCGGATGAGCCCCGGCGAACTGGCCGAGGCGTGCATGGTGACGCGCGGCGCGATCACGCAGCGGGTCGAACGGGCCGCGCGGGCGGGGCTGGTCGAGCGGACCACGACCGGGACGGGCTATCACGCGCGGGCCGTCACGCTCACCGACACCGGCCACCGCCTGCTCGGCCGGGTCGTGTCCGACCTGCTCGAATCGGAGCAGCGGCTGATCGCCCACCTGCCCCCGGACCGCCGCGAGCAGCTCGCCGACCTGCTGCGCGAGCTGCTCGGCGGGCTCGGCGGCCCGTCCGCGACCGGTCAGGTCGGCGACTGAACGACGTCTTGCCCTGGCGCTCCACCGCCGGGGCAAGACGTCGTTCAGCGCCCCACGCAGGGCCTCCCGTGTGGGCGCGCCGCGTGACGTCCGCGCCGGGACGGAAGGTCAGCCTTTGATGGCGGCGATCAGTACCAGGACGACGGTGACGACCGCCAGCAGTCCGTGCCCGACGACGATCGGCACCGGGATGGCCCGCTCGGGCGGACCGGGCTCGGTCGGCAGGATCTTGCGGGTCGGCAGCCAGCGCGACACCAGGCCGAAGCCGAGCAGCGCGACGATCAGCAGGAGCACGAAGGAGATCCAGGCGAGCGCGGTCTTGTCGGTGGCCATGTAGATGATCCAGATGATCAGTCCGGCCACCGCCACGATCACGTGCCCGAACAGCACCGGCGGCGGGAAGCGGGTCGGCGGGGCGCCCGCGGGGGCGCGCAGCCCGCCGCGCGCGAGCCACAGGCCCAGCATGGTGATACCGCCGAGGGCGGTGAGCAGCCAGATGATGAGTGCGGCGACGGTCATGTCGGCCTCCTCGTCGGATCGGAGCCTCGCGAGGGCCGACCCTGGTTCGGAATCGGACGGTTCAGGGCCGCCTGGTGACGGCGAACCCCTCGGCTTGGGTGGTCTCGTCGGCGACCCGGACGCCGTAGCGGTAGGCGAGCATGCCGCCCAGGTACCCGGAGGCGCCCAGGGCGGCGAGGCAGACCAGCGACAGCACGATCTGCCAGACCTCCACCTGGTCGTAGTGATCGCTCAGCGCGCGCCACGCCCACCCCGCGCCGTACCCGGCGGTGACCGCCAGGTTCAGCGCCATGTGCGACAGGGCCGTGCGGAACGCCGGCGTGCCCGGGGCGATGACCAGAAGGTCGAGGAACCCGAACACGGCCGCGGCGAGCGCACCGATCACGCCGACGGCGATCAGCCAGATCGAGCCGCGGGTCAGAAAGGCCGGATCGTGGATGAAACGGGACGCCAGATCGAACACCAGACTCGTCACCCAGGCGCCGATCGGAACGGTCACCAGGATCGGGTGCAGCGGATGCCCGTACGGTCCGGACAGCAGCGACACCGGGCGTTTGGCCTGCCGAAGAGAGTCGGACATCACCACCCCCTGTTTCACTAACAAGTCTTTGCCTAATGGCCCTGACCAGTCAACACTCCCCCGGTAAAGGTCGTGTCGCCTCCTGGTCGGAGCAACGTCAGCGGGTGTAATCTCCCGATTGTGAGTGAGGAGGCCCGGGCGCTGCGGGCCGTGGCGGCGCTCAGCGACGAGCTGCGCCGCCGGATGTACGAGTTCATCCGCCGCTCCCCCGCGCCGGTCACCCGCGACGAGGCCGCCGAAAGCGTCGGGATCTCCCGCAAGCTGGCCGCGTTCCATCTGGACAAGCTCGTCGCCGTGGGACTGCTGGACGCCGGGTACGTCCGTCCGGGCGGGCCGCGCCGGGTGGGCCGCACTCCGAAGGTCTACCGCCCGTCCGACGAGGACGTGCAGGTGAGCATCCCCCGGCGGGAGCACGGGCTGCTCGCCGCGATCCTGCTCGACGCCGTCGGGAAGCAGCTGCCCGGCGAGACCGGCCGCGACGCCGCCGTCCGCGCGGCCACCGAGCGGGGCCGGGCGCTCGGCGCACGCGAGCGGGACGAGATCGACCCCGGCCACCTCGTCCCCGACAAGGCGCTCGCCCGCGCCGGCGAGGTGCTCGAACGGCACGGCTTCGCCCCCGACCGGGTTTCCGCGACCCGGATCCGGCTGAACGGCTGCCCGTTCCGCCCGCTGGCGGACCAGGACGCCGAGCTGGTCTGCGGTATCAACCACGCCCTGCTCGGCGGCCTGCTCGACGGCCTCGGAGCCTCCGGCGTGACGGCGGCCCTGGTCCCCCGTCCCGGCATGTGCTGCGTCGAACTCAACGCGTCCGACTCCGCCGCCGAAGACGAGGGTTGACGGGGCGACTCGGTGACGCGCTCGCCTTGAAACGGCGAAGCACCCCTTTCGGCGACCGAGGAGGCCGGGAAAGGGGTGCGGACGCGCAGGGCGTCACCTGCCGGGCGGCCTGCTCAGCCGTCGAGGAGCGCGATGCGGATGTCCTTCACACCGCCGCTACGGCGGATCGGGTCGATCATCCGCTCCTCGGTGCCGTTCAGGGTGTAGCTGGCGGTGTAGGAGTACGGCCCACTGGCCTGCGTCCCGGTGACCTTGACGCGCAGGGTGCCCCGGCCGGAGCAGCGGTAGAACAGCGTCCCGCCCAGGGAGTACCCGTACCAGCCGTTGTTGTCGCTCCAGTAGCTGTACGTGCCGATGAACGTGCCGCACGCGGATTGGCGGGTGATGTCCACGACGGTGGCCGAAGCGTCGACCGTGATGGCCGAACACGCCATGACCACTGACGCCACCACCGCCGCCTTGACCATTTTCCTCATTGCATGCCACCTCGAATGCGCGGAGGGTTTCTTTTTAGGATCAGCGAGCGTAGGCGGAGTAGACCCAGCCGCCATCCCGCAGCCCGTACCACTTGTGTCCGGTACTGCTGCTGATGCAGTACTTCGAGACCACGTCGCCGTAGGTGTAGTCGATGACCTTGGACGCTCCGTAGTAGTCGGCGTGGACGGGGGCCGGACCGCCGTTCTTCGAGAACGAGATGTACGGGAAGCTCGGCATTCCGGCACACGAATCCGCGTAGGCGTTTCCACCGGTCGCGGTGGGCACGATGACGGCGACGGCGCCGACGGCGACTGCCGTCCGCACGAACTTTCTCAATGGTCCTCCTCTTTTCGGGAGCCGGATGGCCCTGAATCGCAGCACGGCATTTCCTGCCGAGCCCGCGACCCAGACTGCGGGGGGCTCAGGCCGCCGGCCAAGCCTCGCGCTGGTCGACTTTGGTCCGTCTTGGTCCATTCCGGTTGCGCCGCAGGTCAGGGGGATGAACACCCCCCACCCGGGCGTCTTCGCATATCCTGCGAACCGGTCAGTGATCATCGAGCGGCGAGGAAGTCACCGCATGCACGATCAGGCTCTGCCCCCCGAATGCCCCGACCCCCGGTCGGCGGAGAATGCCGCGGAGTTCGTGGCCACGATGCGGCAGTTGAGGGCATGGTCGGGCGCGACCTTCCGGCAGTTGGAGCGGCGGTCGGCGGCCCAGGGAACTCCATTGCCGCACAGCACCCTGGTCACGGCACTGCGACGCGACAGGCTCCCCCGCGAGGAACTTCTCGTCGCCTTCGTCCGGGCCTGCGGCTGCCCTGCGGAAACGGTCGACGTATGGGTGAGCGTCCGACGAAAACTGGCTATGCGACAAGCTCAGGGCACGGCTCCGCCCATGACGACTTCCGCGCCGACTCCAAACCGGCCGTCCGCTTCTCCCCCACCGTCTGCTGCGGCAGTGAGCAGCTCCGTTCAGCAGCGCCGGACGCCCCGCGTGACCCTCGCGGCTTTCGCGGCGCTGCCGCTCGGAATCGCCCTCATGCTCACCGCCGGAAGTGCTCCGAAGCCGCACGCCATTTCACCGCCGCGGGACCAGACCGCGGCGACGTCCGTGCTCCGCCAACCGGAGGGCCCGGTCCGCATCCGGTCGGTGAGCACCGGGGGGTGCCTTTCCGCGCGACGGCACGTGGACGGCCGGATCTTTCCGTTGCCGTGCGTCCAGGCGTTCCCCGCGCGCACCGTCGAGCCCCAGACGGACGGCACGTTCGTCATCGGCACCCGGCACCCCGACCTCGGTCCGGGCTGCATGGGCATCCGCCGACTGGAATCGCACGGCGAGGTCGACGACGACTTCTGCGGGGACAAGGGCGGCAATGCGGCGGACCGCTTCTGGCTCGTTCGCTCGGCGGCAGGGTCGAACGCCTACCAACTCCGGCTCGCGCGCTCCCAGTTCTGCATCGGGACCGCGTCCCGCGCCGGGGTGGCGGTGTTCCTCCTCACCTGCGACGCCACCGATCCCGCCCAGGCCTTCACCATCGAACCCGACCCCCGCCCCGGCCGGTAAGACCACCGAGCCCCGATCGAGCACGAAGAAACCGCTGGTGCGGCGCGGCTCTGGCATCAAGGATCGTCGGATGCATGACGTGAAGCTGTCTGACGGGATCATCACTCTCTCCCCCTTGTGCCTGGACGACGTGGAGGAGCACCTCGCAGGCGAGGACGAGCTACTGGTTCGCTGGCTCAACGGCGGTCCCGGCACGCGGGAGGGCGTCGAAGCGTACATCCGGCACTGCCGAGAGCAGTGGGACACAACCGGGCCACTCCGCGCGTTCGGCATCCGAGTGAGTACGGACGAGGTGCTCGCAGGCACGATCGACCTGCGGCTCGCGGGAGAGGGTCTGGCACCAGGGCAGGTGAACATCGCCTACGGCCTCTACCCGTCCTGGCGAGGACGTGGCCTGGCTACTCGCGCGGTCCTGTTGGCGACCCGGTACGCGGCGAATGAGGGCGGGGCGGAGGCGGTGATCCAGGTGGACCCGGGGAACCCCGCATCCGCCGCAGTCGCCCGGAGGGCCGGGTTCTCCCCCAGCGAGCCGACGCACGGTAAGGACGGCACACGCCTCGACTGGTACATCCGGGCTCTGCACCCCGCTGCCCGATGACCAGTAGGCGCCGCCGGCCCTTGGGCACCAACCAGAACGCCCAACTCTCCGCTTGACGCACAAAGAGCCCCCGGAGATCTCCGGGGGCTCGGGTCGTCGGAATCAGGTCAGGTCGTGCTCTCCGGCCTTGATGCGCGTCCACAGGTCTCGCACCGCCGACTTGGGGAGCGCGAACGCGGGGCCGGTCGGGTTCTTGCTGTCGCGCACACCGACGCGACCGGAAAGACCCGCGACGCGTTCCAGGTCAGCGCACTCGACGCACGCCCCACCATCCGAGCTTGATCGTGAAGCCTTGCGCCATTTCACATCTGTCAGCCGCAACGGTTCATCACTTCCTCTATAGCGGCTCGTGTCGCCGCTACGTCATAGGCTATGTCCCCCATGGTTTCGAGGCGACGCGCGTAGTGTTCCACACGGCGTGGAGCAAGAAAGATGTTCCCAACCGCCCCCGTCGCCTCTGCGAACGCCACGTCCCCGCCTCCGACCGTCATGAGCTGGCATCCGCCGTCATGCCCGACGTGCCATCCCGGCTCGCGCCCCACTACGCGGATGCTCACCCCTGGCCGCTCACTCAGACTCAACAGGTGCTCGAACTGGCCGCGCATGATGTCGCGGCTCCCCACCAGGGACTCAAGCGCCATCCAGGAGATGAACGCTGAGACACGCGGCGGGTCGTCGCGGTCCCATACGTTCGTCTGACGCTCCATCCGTCTCGCGAGCGCCTTGTCCACATGCTTGAGCAGCCCGGCGCTGTACGCCTGGCCGAACAAGGCACTGGCGTACTCGGGGGTCTGCCAGAGACCGGGGATGGTCCCCAGATCCCATGTGCGGATACGCAGTGCCCGCTTCTCGTACGCAGCCAACGACGGAAGCCAAGCGTCCTCCGGACGCGCCAGCGCGTGCGCGACCAGATGTGAGAGCAGCCCCCGCAGTTGCCACGCCTCGTCGAGCTTCACGGCGTTCTCGGGAGTCAGGTGACGCGTCCCCTTGAGTAGCCGGGTGACATGCGCGGAAGTGCATCCGAGAAGGCGAGCCATGCCCGCTTTTGATGTGCTCTGTACGTAGATCTGGCGGTCAAGCTCCACCGCTATGAGATCCCATAGCGAGTGGGCCGCGTCGAGCTCCCGCACGGCTTCATCACGCTTGTCTCGCGCACGTTTCCGCAGGATATTGGCGCGTTGGGAGGATGCCATTCAAGATCTCTTTCTTTGACCGTATGAGCCGGGACTGGTGGCGAAGTTACCTCGGGTCCACGCACTCTGTAACCCGCATCACACAATCCGTCACGGAGGTCTTCTATGCGCCTCGTACGGCGGCGCGGGGGACGGCATGCGGCAGGGGCCGCGCGGACCGTCCAGCCCGAAGCCGCAAACCCATCGACGCCACCAGCGTCACGTCCTCGCCATCCTCGCGCGCAGGCACTCGCCGCCTTGGAGAACGCGGCCCCACGCTACGGAATGAGCGCGGTTCGCGAGCGGGACGCCGTGGCGCTGTCGGTCGTCGGCGTCCCACCCGTCAAGGTCCGCGTCGACTACCAGCACGGCCAGTGGTGCTACGTCTGGACGACACGGAACGCCGAAGGCGAGTCGCTCGGGCCCGTGGCCACCACCGACATCGTGCTCCGCCTGATCGCCTGGACGCTGAACACGGGCGGCGTCCGGTGAGCGCCCGGGGCTCGTACAAGAACCGCACCACCCGCTTCGCCGACCCCGCCGTCCTGGTCCCGGTCGTCGTCGGCGCATGGGGACGCGTGTGGGACGTCGCGTGGGCGGACGGACGACCCTCGCACCGCATGCGCGAACTCATCTGCGTGCTCGCCAGCGCCGACGCAGCGGACGCCCTGGAGGACGCGGAAACCCTCCCGGTCCTGCTCGCACTGGACGCGGCATGGGAGGAAGTCAAGACGGCCTTCACCAGCCGCTTGAAAGCGTTCGGCTACTTCCCCGCACGCATCCGGATCATCACCGCCCTCGCACACACCGAATACCTCGACATCGTCAGCGAGGCGATCCGCCGCATGGGCCCGCTCCCCACGCCCGAGGACGAGACGCCTCCGGAGAGCACCGGGGGTGAGGCCGACGCGTGACGCGGTCCCCCTGTTCACGAGCCCCGGCATGAGCTGGCCGTACGCCCTGGTGACGGCGGGCCGGCTCCCCGCCGTCCGACCTCAGGGGACTCGCTTACACTCCAAGGGTGTCCAAGATCGTCGGGCGTGGGCGTGGTGCCTGGTTCGACGGCCGAGACGGGGGTGGGTTCCGTGCTTCAGGGTCAGCGTCAGCGTGATCTCGTACTGCGGCCGAGCAAGCGGAAGGCCGGAACCAATCTGGCCGTCGCCGCGGTGACCGGCCCGATCCTCGCCGTGAGCGCGGGGTTCGAGCTCGGCCGGACGGCGGGAGTGGTCGTCGGCGCGGTGGCCGCCCTGCTTTTCGTCCTGGCAGGCGTGGACACCTACCGCTCCGGAATCGTCCTGACCTCGCAGGAACTCATCATTCGACGCTTGTTCCGGCGGCGGCGCCACCCACGGACGAGCGCCGCGCGCGTGTTGCGCGCCTCCATCGCGGAGGGACGCCGGAACGCCCCTACCGAGATCCTGTTCGTCCTCGACGCGCAGGGCGGCCGCATCGCCAAGGTGTACACCGGTCACTACTACTCGCGCGAGGACGTCGACCGGCTGGTGAGCGCGCTCGATGTCCCCTGCGACGAGCTCGACAGGCCTGTCAGTGCCGAGGAGTTCGCCAAGGCCTACCCGGCCCTGGAGTCGTGGGACACACGGCACAAGGCCCTGATCGCCTTCGGCGTCCCCGCCATCGTGGTCGCCATGATCTTGGTGCTGTTCCTCATCGTCGTCGCCCGGACGACCTGAGCAATCCTCCCGAAGGACAGGAGAGCCGACGAGATGCCGAATCGCTGGGGCGGAGTGACCATCGACTGCGTCGATGTGGAACGGGTCGCGGACTTCTGGAGCGCGCTGCTGGAGCGGCCGCGGCTGCCGGCCCGTCCCGGCTGGGTCTACCTGGGCCGGCCCGGCGACCCGCTGCCCCGCCTCACCTTCCAGCCGGTGACCGAGCCCAAGCGCGGCAAGGCACGTCTGCACCTGGACGTCGTGGTCGACGACATCGACCAGGGCATCGCCCAGGTCATCGGGCTCGGAGGCCGGTTCACCGGCGAGCGGCACGACTTCGACGAAGGGGTGGTCGTCGTGATGGCCGACGTCGAGGAGCACGAGTTCTGCCTGGTCCAGTACTACGGGACGTGAGCGTCCAGTTCGGCGGTCCGGCCCGGGCGTGGCCTGGCACCGGTTCGAGGCGGCGGCATAGGGTCGGCCGACCGGATTCAAGGGGTAGTGATGACTGATCGGCAAGTTCTGGACCCGACCGACCGGCTCGTCGAGGACGGCCGCCGCCGGTGGGGGCGGCTGGCCACGCGGCCCGCCGTCGTGAACCCGCTGGACGCGGCCTCCGCGGTCCCGCGCGCGCTGCGGCGGCTGCGGCTGAAGGAGTGGGTGGGCTGGACGCTGGTCCACCCAGAGGCGTGGTCCTCGATGATCATCCAGGACGCCCACTACCTCGCCAGCTCCGAGAGCTACGTGTACGACGCGGCGACGGGCGCGCTGCGCGAGTACGCCGCGACCGCGCGCGGCGGGTCGGCCGGCCTGCCCGCGACGCTCTACGGCAACCGGCTGCAGTTCGGGCGGCGCGGCCTGCGGATCGGCTACGACCTCCGGGAGGAGGGCGGACGGCACCGGATCCGGATCGAGGCGCCCGCCTCTGGCGACACGCCCGCCCTGTCCGGCGACCTCGAACTCGACGGGACGGCCGCGACCGCGCCGCTGTCGGTCAGCTCCCCGCTGCCCGGCGGCGCGATGTACACGCACAAGCTCGTCTTCCCTGCGAGCGGCGAGCTGCGCGTCGGCAACCGCGTCTACCGCTTCGACCCCGACCGGGACCTGGCGATCCTGGACGAGCACCACACCTTCCTGCCGTACCGCACGACCTGGCTGTGGGGCACGTTCGCGCAGCGCACGCCCGACGGGATCGTCGGCGCGAACTTCGCGCGGCGGCCGACCGTCCCGGGCAGCGAGGAGGAGTCGTGCCTCTGGCTGCCCGGCGCCGCCGAACCGCTCGCGGACATCACGTTCACGCCCCGGTCGGACGCGCCGCTGACCCCGTGGCACATCGCGTCCGCCGACGGCCGCCTGGACGTGACGTTCGAGCCGGTCGGACGCAAGGCCGTGAAGCACCAGCTCGTCGCCGCGTCCATCGACTACTTCCAGCTGTACGGCACCTACACGGGGACGGTCGGCGGCCGGGAGGTCCGCGGCGTCCACGGTGTCTGCGAGAGCATGCGCGCCCGGTCCTGAACCGCGCGGCGGCCGGGCCGCGGCGGGATGGTCAGGGCTTGCGGCCGACCCCGCAGTACGCGTCGACCTCGTTCCGCTCGCCGGACGGGTCGGGCCGCCACCGCTGGAGCGGGACGACGCCCGGCTCCAGCACGTCCAGGCCGGAGAAGAACGCGCGGATCTGGTCGGGGTGCCGCAGCCGGTACGGCACCGCGCCGGTGTCGTCGTAGCCCTGCTGCGCGTCGAGGAACGCCTGGTCGGTCGCCGTCCCGTCGTACAGCACGAGGTAGCTGCCGGACGGCAGCGGCTCGAGCAGGCGCGCGACGATCGACCGGGCCTCGGCGTCGTCGTCGACATGCCCGAGGATGCCCATCAGCATCAGCGCGACGGGCCGGGTGAAGTCCAGGTGCTCGCCCGCCCGGCCGGCGATGTCCTTCGGGTCGTGCAGGTCGGCGTCGATGTAGTGCGTCGTGCCTTCGGGACGGCTGGTCAGCAGGGCGCGCGCGTGCACGAGCACGAGCGGGTCGTTGTCGACGTACACGATCCGGCTGTCGGGGGCGACGCTCTGCGCGATCTCGTGCGTGTTGCCCTCGGTCGGCAGCCCGGTGCCGACGTCCAGGAACTGCCGGACGCCGCCCTCCCCCGCCAGGTGCCGGACGGCCCTGCCGAGGAACGCCCGGGACGCCTTCGCCAGGTGCACGATCCCGGGATAGACGGCCGTGTAGTCGTCGCCCGCGTGCTGGTCCACGGGGAAGTTGTCCTTGCCGCCCAGCCAGTAGTTCCAGATCCGGGCCGAATGCGGGACCGTGGTGTCGATGTCGCCCATCAGGTCCTTCTCGGCCGCCGCCAGGATCTCGTGCTCGTCGCCGCTCATGATCCGCCTCCTTGTGCCCCCATCACAGCAGAAGCCGGCCGCCGCGGGGACGCGTCCGAGTGGCTGAAGCCGGACAGCGACACACGCCGCGAACCCTTGTCAGGCGCGGCCTTCGAGGTCGTCCAGCATCGCCCGCAGCAGGGGCGCCGTCCGCTCCGGCGGGCACGCCTTGATGAGCAGCCGGCCGTGCTGCGCGACGAAGTGCGAGATGACCCCGGGATCGGCCGGGTACACCGCCGAACCGTGCTGCTCCACCCGCACCAGGTCGGGACGGTCGCGGTCGGGGAACCGCATCACCGTGACCGCGCCGTCCGCGACGGCCGCCCCGGCGTTCTCGTCGTCGAGGACCTGCACGGTCACCCCCGGACGGCCCGCCATGCCGAGCAGGTGCCGCAGCTGGCCGCGGCGCGCCGCGACGTCGCCCACGTCCAGCTCCAGCGCGCGCCGGGAGATGATCGCCCACAGCCGGGGCGGACGCGCGCGGTGCAGCACGTCCTGCCGGAACGCGAGCAGCTCGACGCGGCGGCGCAGCCGGTCCGGGTCGATGTCGGGGTCGTCGAGCAGCATCAGATGGCGCGCGTAGTCGGCGGACAGCAGCAGGTCCGGGATGCGGGCGGGCGCGAACTCGCGGATGTCGGCGAGCTCGGGTTCCAACGTCAGGTAGAGCGCGAAGTGCCGGGCGACGACATCGTCATAGGCCCGCCACCACGCATGGTGCATGCACAGCTCGGTGTCGGCGAGCACCTGCGCCGGGCTCCAGCCGCGTCCCGTGGGCGCATCGTCCGAGGTGTCCGGCCAACGGTGCATGACGAGCGTGGACGCGGACGGCACGAGCCGCGGCGCGGGTTCGTGGGCGGCCTCCGGCAACGGGAGCGGACCCCCGGCCAGGACGCGCGCGGCCTGCGCCGGGACGGCACCGGCGGGCACGCACCGGTCGTAGAGGTCGCGCAGCTCCTCCAGGGAGACCATGGCGGAGACGTCCACGCCTTTGTCGAGCGCGTGCTCGTAGATCACGGCCCAGACCGATTCGATCTTCTCCCGCCGGGGCCGCCGCGCGGGGACCAGGGTGAACAGGTCGCTGAGCGTCGAGCGCGGAACGCCGATGACCGTCACGCCGTGCACCTGGTGTCCTTCGAGACGCCGGGACAGCCGGTCGAGCGTGTTCAGGGTGGGCCGGCCCGCGAGGCGCAGGTTGCGTCGCAGGGCCTCCACGGCCGCGCCGCAGGGGTGGCGTTGCTGGTCGGGAACGGGCATTCGCCGGTCCATTCGGTACGAGTCGGGGCGTGGGCGCAGGCTCATGCTCTCATCCGTCCCCTCCCCTCTCCGGGTCGCCTGACACATTCGGGACCGCTTCACCGCCTCCGCGGCCGCCCGCGACGAACGCGGCGGAGGGGCTACCCGGAAACCGTGGGTATCCGGGGACATTCCCGCCCGTCCGGGTTGTCTGGAAACTGCGACTCGCGGCCGACCGATGCCGCAGAGTGAGACCGAACCGGTCCGTCCCCCCGACTGAACGGAGGTCCCGCCGTGCGCGCCGCCCCCCGCACCGACGACCCGGCGTCGACCCGTCCTCCCTGCCCGGCCTCAGCCCCGGCCTTGGTCCCAGGGCCGAGGCCTGCGCCCGATCCGGCCCCGGCGCCCGAACAGGCTCCGCTCCCTGCCCAGGCCGCGGTCGCGGCATCGGCCTCCGCCCCGGCCGATGCCGATCGCATCGCGCTGTCCCTGGTCACCCTCTGGGCCATGCGGACCGGCCGCACGCCCCCGCCCGGCCCCTACACCGCTCTGTCCGCCACAGAGCTGGTCGATTTCTGGGCCGACCCCCGCATGGCGGAGGCCCCTCCCCAGACGGGGGATCCGGTCAGTTCGTCCGGCCCGTCGCCAGGTGCGGACCCAGGTACCCGATGTAGATGAGGCCGGTGTTGTCGGTGTCGTCGTAGAAGTGCAGCCGGGGGGCGGGAGGTTTGCAGCGTTCGAGCTTGATGTGCGCCGTGAAGCAGGCCCGGCCGGACGGATGCGTCGCCGGCCGGACCGGGAACATCCGCGCCTGCCGGAACTTCTCCTGGTGCTCCACCCGGTCCGACTCCGCCAGCGCGATGATGTTCGCGCTGATCAGCGCGCCGGGAGCCCCCGACCGGACGAACGCCAGCAGGTCCGACAGGTGCGGCCCGGGCGGCGTCCCGGCCCGGCGGGCCCGCTGCTTGGCCCGCGCGTACGCGTCCAGGGTGGTGAGCGCGTCCCGGGCCTTGCGCCGCCACGACGCCGCCTTCGGATGCGGGTCGAGCGCGGCGGCGACCGACGCGTCCAGGTCCTCCAGCACCAGCAGCGGATGCCGCGCGGCGACCTCGGCGATCAGCGCCTCGAACGAAGCCGGCACCCGGTCGGCGGACGCCGCGGGCGGCGGCGCGCTCGCCACCGCCGGGGCCACGTCGGCCAGCCGCGCCGCCAGCACGCCCCGGTCGCGGACGGCCGCGTCGCGCTCGGCCTCCGCGTCGTCCAGCGCCTCGGCGAACAGGTCCCGCTCGGTGAGGGCCTCGGCGAGCTGCTCGGCCAGGTGGTCGGCGTGCTCCTCGGCCTGCGTCCGCGCCCGCTCGGCCGCCTCCGCCTCCTCGCGCAGCGCGCTCAGCTCCCGGTCGGCCCGCCGCTCGGTGCTCGCCAGCGCCGACTCCAGCCGGGCCAGGCGCGACCGCAGGCGGGCCACCTCTCCCGCCGCCTCCCGCTCGGCCGGGGGCGCGGGGGCCGCCGCCACCTACCAGGGCCGCCGCGGCGGCGGGGACATGGGAACCAACCGGGGCGGGCGAAGGAAGGCCACCCGGGAAGGGGGGGGGGCGGCCTCACCCCCCGGGGAGGTGGAC
>NZ_JBFAOF010000097.1:0-13980 GCF_040675125.1 Spirillospora sp. NPDC049652
TACTGCCCAGCGGGGACGCGGAGCGCGAGGTGAGCCTGTAGCTGCAGGCGCTGGTCGCGCGCGGACTGGCCGAGTTGGTGGAGGCCGGCGCGGCGCCCGGTGGCGTCGCTCCGCGTGAGGGCCTGGAGCGGGTCTCCACGGTGTTCGCGCAGTTCGAGTCGTTCGCGGAGTCGGTGCGGGATTTCTACGCCTACCTGGGACAGGTGATCTTCCGGTACGACCTGGACGGCGGGGAATTCGCCGGATTCAAGGAACTGCTGCTCGACTACGCCGAGACCATCACCGATGATGTCGCCCGTTTCGCGCCGCAGATCCAGGAAAGTTTGACCTGGCTACGACCGCGGTTGCCCCTGCTGCTGGCGCGGCTCGACGAGGCCGACCACGGCCTGGCGGGGCTGGCGGAGGCCGGCGGGGTCCAGGTGCAGCGCAGCCGGGGCCGGGAGCTCTCCGACTGGGACGGGCTACAGGCCTGGTTCTTCGACCTCTCCGGCGAGGGCAGCCAGGTCGACCAGCTCCGGGACGCGACGTTGCGGGCGCTGCAAGCGCTGTTGGCCAACGCCAAGCGCATGATCCGCTCGTCCACCGGCGGGATGTCCCGGCACGGGGACCTGCTACGGCTCGCGCGGTGGTTCGACCAGGCCGACGATCAGACGGCGCACGATCTGTTCGTCGCCGCGTTCGGGCTCTACAGCGCCCGTCATCTCGGGTTCGTGAACGCCCCGGACGGCGATGTGCCCGCGACGACGAGTTGGTGGGACGCCGCTCCGGTCGCGGTGCCGGTGACGCTGCGCGAGCGCGGCGACCGAGCGGCGCGCGGCCGGACGGCCGCTCCCGAGGACTACTCGGTCCAGCGTGATCGGCTGCGCCGCGAGGCCGAGGAGCAGGCCCGAAGACAGCGGGCGGCGGCCGCGGAGCTGCGCGCCGCCGGACCCGATCCGTCCGGGGTCCGACTGTCGGAGTCGGCGCTGCGGCTGCTGCTCGACCTGCTGGCCAGGGCGCTCGGCGGTGCCACGCCGCGGTTCACCGAGACGGTGGTCGAGGACGACGACCTCGGACTTCGCCTCCGGCTCGTCCGGAATCCGGGGCGTGAGGTACCACTGCGCAGCGCGGCCGGCGAGCTCGTACTGGACGGCCTGCAGATGGAGGTCACCGGGCTCGCGGCACCGGACGAGCGGCAGGAGGAGACCGGATGAGCGACCTCACGGCCGAGCTGCCCGCCGAACGACGTGCGGCGGCCAGGCTGTTGCTGCGCTGTCCCCTTGTGACGGCCGAGTCGCATCCGGAGGAGTTTCCGCTCATCAGAAGACACGCCGACGATCTCGCCAAACAGTTCGGGCAGATTCTCGGCTACCGGCTGGTCGTGGAGTCCGGGTTCGCCCGACTGCACAAGGCCGGTCTGGGCGCCAAGGCCGGGCGTGAGCTCCGCCGCGCCTCGGATGCGCCGTTCACACCACGCACCTACGCCTATCTCGCACTCACGCTGGCGGTACTGGTGACCTCCCCGGAGCAGTTGCTGCTGTCCGAGATCGTCGCGCGGGTACGGGCCGCGGCGGCCGAGGTGGCGATCGAACTCGACGAACCCAACCGGATCACCGAGCGGCGGGCGCTGGTTGCGGCACTCCACCGGCTGACGGCCTGGCATGTGCTTTCGGAGGTCGACGGGGCGGTGGAAAGCTATGTCGGCGACGCCGAGGCCGAGGCGTTGCTGACGGTGGACCGTGAGATCGCGCGACGGCTGGTCAGCGGGCCGATCGGACGGGTGTCGTCGGCCGCCGGGCTCATCGCGCTCGCGGCCGTCCCCGAGCAGACCGGTCCCCGGCACGCGGTGCGGCGGAGGCTGGTGGAGACACCGGTGGTCTACGTGGCGGACCTGTCCGAGGACGAGCGGGACTGGCTGCGCCGCAACCAGCGCCGCGAGCAGCGGATCTTCGAGGAGTTCCTCGGCCTGGACGCCGAGATCCGGGCCGAAGGGGTCGCGCTGGTCGATCCGGAGGACGAGCTGAGCGACCTGGAGTTCCCCGGGACGGGCACCGTGCCGTGGGCGGCATTGCTGCTGGTGGAACGGCTTTCGGAGGGCTGGCGCAGGCCGGAGCGCGAACAGCTCGCCTTGGACGCAGAGGACGCTTCGCCACGGGAGGTGAGGACGACGCAGGAGATCGACACGCTGTTGGGCGAACTCGTCGCGAAGCATCGGAAGGCATGGGCCACGCGGTTCACGGCGGCTCCCGAGACACTGCGGGACGCCGTACTCGACCTGCTCGTCCGGATGTGTCTCCTCGAACAGGCCGAGGACGGATGGCGGCTGCTCCCCGCCGCCGGACGCTACGTCCCCGAGGTGCGCTACCGATGACCCGTGCAAGCGAGGGTGGCCCGACTCCCCTGACCCGCGACCCGCACCGGTTCCGGCTATCCCGAGCCGGAATCCATCAGGTGTGGCAGTACGACGAGGTTTTTCGCTTCGGCGGCGGACGGTTGCTGCTCCGGGGGAAGAACGGGGCGGGCAAGTCCAAGGCCCTGGAAATGCTGCTGCCCTTCCTCCTGGACGGCGACCAGCGGCGCCTGGACGCCACCGGCGGCGGCAAGACGACGCTGAAGTGGCTGATGCTCGACGGCTGGTCAGGTGGCACCAACCGGCTGGGTTACCTTTGGGTGGAGTTCGTCCGTGACACTGAGAACGGCCGTAGCGAGCGGCTGACATTGGGTGTGGGAATACGTGCGTCCACCTCTACCGGGGACGCCCGGCCCACGTTCTTCGTCACGCCCCGTACGGTCGGTAAGGGTGACGGCGACCTTCCGCTCCATGACCCGGAGCACCGTCCGTCCCTTGCCGAGCTCCGCGAACTGGTCGGTTCCGACTGCTGCTTCGAACGTGCCGCCGACTACCGGGCACGGGTCGCCCGCGAGCTGTTCGGGATTTCCGACCAGTCCCGGTACCGCAACCTTGTACATCTGCTCTACGGCCTGCGGCGGCCAACGATCGGGGACCGGATCGAGTCCGGTGGCCTGGTGAAGGTGCTCGGGGACGCGCTCCCGCCTCTGGACGACGACGTCCTGGACAATGTCGCCCGCAATCTCGACGACCTGGACACCGTCCGCGCGGAGTTGGCCCGGCTGGAACGGACCGACTCGGCGCTCACCACGTTCCTGACGTCCTACAAGGGATATCTGCGTGGGGTGTTGCGGGAGCGCGTCGGACAGGTGACGACCGATCTGGACGAGCTGAGGGCGTGCCGAAAGCAGGCCGGGAACGCCGTGCGTGATCTGGTCGCGGCTCGGGCGGAAGAGGATCAGAAGAAGGCAGCGGTCGAAGCCGTCGAGGACGAGTGTGCGGAGGCCGACGCGGATCTGAATGCCCTTCGGGACAGCGCCGCCTACGGTGCCCTTCAGGAATTGCGGGACAGGCGGGAGACGGTCAAGGCGAAGCGCGAGACCGCGCAGGCGACGTGGGCTGCGGCCGACTTCGCTCGCACTGCCGAGAGTGCTGCCGCCGCCCACCTGTCGGGCGAGGTCGAGCAGCTCGGTAGGGAACTGGGCGACCTGCGCACTTCGCTCGTGAATGCGCGGAGCCTGAGCCGTTCTTGCGGCGTTGACGACGCGCTCCTGGCTGACGCTCCGTCCGCTCGTGCCGAGCAGATCGCCGCCGCGTCCGAGGAGACGCTCACCGATCCCGACGGTGACGAGCGCGTGGTGGAGCGGCCATCGGTTGCGGTTCTGGGCGAGCGGATCGGTGCGGAACTCACCGCCTGGGGTGAACGGCTCGGCGAGGCGGGTCGCGTGGTGAAGGCGCGGCGGCGGGCCGCGAAGGCGTTGCGTGAGCAGGTGGCCAAGGTGGCCGCGGCCGAGGAAACGGCGCGTGCCCTCGGGCAGGCCACCGAGACGGCGGAGAAACAGCTGGACGACTCAGGCGGGCGTGAGCGGGACCGCGGTACCGAACTGGTCGCCGCATCGGAGGAGTACGCCGGTGAAGTCCGTGAGTGGGCCGCCCGGTTCCCCGACCACGATCCCTTGGGGCAGGCCGTGGGCGACAGACTCACCTCGCTGGTGGCGACCGGTGAAGTGGAAGGACCGCCCGCCGAGCTGGCCCTGGGGCGGGACGTCCCGGAGGCGGTGGCCCACGCCGCCGAGGAGATCGCGGAACCGTGGTCGAGGGTATGGGAGGCGGAACGCGACGACGCGCTCACCGAGGAACGCGAGCTGTCGTCGGAGTTGGCGCGTAAACGCGCCGAGCACGAGCAGCTTGAGCGCAATCCCGAACCGGAACCCGACCGCAGCCGGTTTTCCACTGCGGCACGCATTCCGGACACCGGAGCTCCGCTGTATCGGCTGTTGGACTTCTCCCCTGGTTTGGACGACACGGAACGGGCCGGGCTGGAAGCGGCGTTGGAGGCGTCCGGTCTGCTGGACGCGTGGGTCAGCGCGGACGGAAAGGTCCTGGCGGCGGACGAGCGCGATGTGCTGCTGGTTCCAGATTCTTCACCCGTTCCCGCCAGGTCGCTTGGCGAGGTCCTGCGTCCTGTTCCGGGACATGGGGTGAGTGAGCGTACGGTGGGCCGCGTCCTGGCGTCGATCGGGCTTGAGGAGACCCCGGAGGCGCAGTCGTGGATCTCCACCGACGGACGTTGGCGGCTGGGCGTGGCCCGTGGCGCCTATGGCAAGGACGAGGCCGAGTTCGTCGGTGCCGGGGTGCGAGCGCAGACCCGGCGACGAAGACTGGCCGAGTTGGCCGAGGCGATCGACGCGCTTGGCGACGCCTTGAAAACCGTCCGAGAACGGCGCAAGACCATCGAACGGCGGCGTGAGGAGCTTCGCCGGGCACTACGGGAGGCTCCGCGCTCCGGCCCGCTCACGTCCGCGTGGACGGCGTACGAATTGGCTGTCGCGGAGACCTCCCGGCTCAGCGCCGAGCTGTCCCGGGCTCGCAAGAACGCAGAGCAAGCACGAGCGAACGCGGTCCGGCTGCGGACCCGAGCCGAGGCGAGCGCCACAGCCGACGGCCTGCCCGTCGATCCGGAGGAGCTGAACCTGTTCGACCGCGAACTGACTCGGCTTCATTCGACGCTCGATGTCCTGGTGCAGAACGCCGGGAACCTGGGGCATCGCCTCAGTGCGCATACCGGCAGGCTTGCGGCATGGCAGGAAGCGCGGCAGAAGAGGCGCAGCTCCGAGGGCAAGTACGCTTCCGCCCGGACCGCGATGCTGACCGCGCAACGTGAACTGGAACAACTGGAGCAGTCCGTCGGGGCGTCCGAGCAGGACCTCATCGACCGCGAGCGCGAGGCGCGGAATCGTCGCGACAGCGCAGTCGCCGCGCTCCCGCACTGCCGGGACCAGTATGAGCAGGCACGTGACACCCGAGTCCAAGCCGAAGCCAGGAGCGAGGAGAAGACCACCGCTCTGGAGGTGCAGGAAAGACGCACGGTGGAGGGTAGTGACAGACTTCGTGGGCCGCTGGGGATGCCCGGCCTGCCATTGGCCGCCGAACTGGGTGACGTGAGCGCCGCGCTGGAGGCCTACGACTCCGTCCACGACGCTCCGGCCCGGACGCGTATCAAGGCGCTGCGCGCCCTAGCCGACGACATCGCCGGACGGCTCGGCCCGGCATCGGCCGACATCGGCGGTTCGGCGATCCTCAAACGTTCGGACGAGCTCCGCGACGGTCTGGCCGGAGGCTACGACGCCGGGATCGAGGAGATCGACGGCATCAAGCGGTTCTGGCTGCACGACGACAGCGGCGCGCACGACGTCGCCGCGGTCGGCGGCCGCATCCGCACGGCGGCCGAGCAGGCCCGGCTGCGGTTGTCGTCGCGCGAGCAGGAGGTGTTCGAGCGCTACCTGCTCGGTGAGCTCGGCGACCACCTGTCCCAGCAGGTGTTCGCGGCGCACCGGCTGGTCGACGCCATGAACAAGACACTGGACGACGTGCGCTCCTCGCACGGAATCGGGGCCAGGCTGGTCTGGGAGCTGCCGGAGAACGCTCACGCCGACGTGCGGTCGGCCGTCGAGCTGCTCCGCAGCCCGGCCGCCCTGCGCAGCCGCGACCAGTCGACGCGACTGCGTGAGGCGTTGCGCCGTCGCATCGAGGACGCTCGGCTGGCCGACCCGTCCGCCGGGTACGCGACGCATCTGCGCACGGCGCTGGACTATCGCACGTGGTTCGCCTTCCGGGTGAAGGTGACAGACGCGGCGCGGCCGGATCGGGTACGGGTGCTGAGCCATCGGACCGCGCTGAGTCAGGGCGAGCAGCGGGTGGTGTCGTACCTGGTGCTGTTCGCGACGGCGGCCGCGCACTTCTCCTCACTGGCGGGCTCGGCTCGGCACGCGCCCCGGTTGATCCTGCTGGACGACGCGTTCGCCAAGGTGGACGAGCCCACGCACGGTCGTCTGCTCGGCTTGCTGGTGGACCTGGACCTGGATTTCGTCATCACCAGCGAGCGGTTGTGGGGCTGCTTCCCCACGGTGCCGAACCTGGAGATCTACGAGTGTCTCCGCGACCCGCGCGTACGCGGTGTGGCGACCGTCCATTACACCTGGAACGGCAGCCGAAAGAGGCTGGTGAGCGTGTGAGGTCCGAGACCCGCGCCTGGCTCGACCGTCCCGAACTCGCGCGACTGTGGGATCGGCTGCGCGACCGGCTGGAACGCAACGGTCTGCGGGCGCAGGGACGGTTGCGCCTGGAGGCGGTCACGGCCGCCGAGAGCGAAGCCGTTTCTCTGCTGCTGGGGCGGCCCTGCACGGGCTCGGTGGTCTCGTTCGAGCTGGCCGACCTGGATGATCGGCTCCGTTCGGGGGCCGCCGAGACCGGCTTGGTGGACGTCGTCGCGGAATTGCGCGGTGAGTTGACGGACCGTCGGGCGCGCAATCATGAGCGACGCTCGGTATCGGCCCGGCTCTGGTCCGCCGCTGACGAGGCACTGCGCGCGCATGGCGTCGACGGCACCGGGTGGGCGAACGCTTGGCTGGAGGAGATCCGGCGCGGGGGCGCACTGGCCCGGGTTCGGCCCGAGCAGGCCGAAACACTCTTGCTGCAGGCGGTCAACGTCCTCGCCGAGCTGGACGTCCCGGCACGCCTCGGACTCGACGCCGGCCCGGCGACCGGCCCGTCCACGCGTGTACTGCGGGTGGGGCGGGGAGAGCTTGCCGCGCGGGTGACGGGTAGCGCCCACGGCCTGGACGACGACACGCTGCTGTCGCGTCTCGTCCTGCGCGGGCTGGCCAGGGTTCATGACGCGCCGTTCCCGCCTGACGCCCCGTCCCGCCGGGAGCTGTGGGAGAAGGCCGGGGTGGCGACCGACCGGGTGTCCGGGACCGTCCTGACCTTTGGGCTGACGCCACTCGGCGACGACCTGGACGCGCGATGGCTGCGGGAGCGTTCGGCCGCGGGGGCTGAAACTCATCTCACGCTGCGCGACCTGCACCGCATGTCATGGCGGTTGCCCCCGGAGACCGAGGTGTTCGTGTGCGAGAACCCCCGCGTGGTGGAGGCCGCGGCTGATCGCGGGGCGGGTCGGCCCGTGGTGTGTCTCTCCGGCAATCCGTCCAGCACCGGCCTCGCACTGCTCGATGCCCTGATCGGTGCCAGAGCGCTCCTGTGCTACCGAGGCGACTTCGACTGGCCGGGGCTCGCGATTGCGAACCGGGTCATTTCCAGATACGGCGCGCGGCCTTGGCGGATGGGAGCCGCTGACTACGAGGCCCATGTCGCAATCGCCCGGAAGCGCGGGACTCCGCTGCCGCCGCTCGCGGGTGAGCCGGTTGAGGCCTCGTGGGATGTCGAATTGACACCCGCGATGTTGGCTTTGGGGGTCGCGGTGCATGAGGAGACGGTGTTGGAGCTGCTGGTGGGAGATCTCCGGGCTAACGACTAGGGGCAGCGTCGATGACGGTGTCCAAGACGGTGCGGGAAGACTCCAGAGCTTCTATGGCGGCGGTGATGCGGGCTCGTTCACGGCGGAGGTCGGCCAGAAGGTCGGGGCAGGTTGGGGCCAGGCGGTCGGGTTCGCCTTCCAGGCAGGGGAGGACGGTGGCGATGGTGGCGGTGGTGAGGCCGGCGGCCAGGAGGGTGCGGATGCGGCGGACGGCCTCGACGTCCTGGTCGGTGTACTCCCGGTAGCCGCTGGGCAGCCGGGTCGGGTGCAGGAGGCCCTGCTCCTCGTAGTAGCGGAGGAGGCGTTCGGAGACCTCGGTGCGGCGGGACAGTTCGCCGATGCGCATGGGACGCTCCCTTGACTCTCACATCGATGTCAGATTTTAGCGTGCTGCCATGAGCAAGATCTTCGTGTTGCTCGCGGCGTTGGGCGCGAGCGTTTTCGTGGTGGGGACGTCGGAGTACCTGGTGGCGGGGCTGCTGCCTCAGGTGGCCTCTGACCTGGGAGTCTCGGTGGCGGCGGCCGGGCAGGCGGTGACGGCGTACGCGCTGGGCGTGGTGCTGGGCGGGCCGTTGCTGACGGCGGCGACGGTGCGGGTGCCGCGGCGGACGCTGGCGGTGGGGCTGCTGGTGCTGTTCGCGGTGGGGAACGCGCTGTGCGCGGTCGCGCCTTCCTATGGGGTGCTGCTTCTGGGACGGGTGGTGGCGTCGTTGAGTCACGCGGCGTTCCTGACGCTGGCGCTGATGCTGACCACCAAGATCGTGCGGCCGGAGCGGGTCGGGACGGCGATCGCCGGGGTGGCGGCCGGCTTCTCGGTGGCGACGCTGCTGGGGGTTCCGGTCGGGGTCCTGCTCGGTGACAGCGCCGGGTGGCGGACGCCGTTCGCGGTGCTCGCGGGCTTGGCGCTGGTCATGGCGGTCACGTTGGGCGTCCTGCTGCCGGGCGGCGAGAGCAACGTCACACGGGTGCGGGACGAGGTCCGGACGGTGGTGTCGCGGCCGGTTCTGCTGGTGGTGGCCACCACGGCCGTGGGGATGGCCGCGGTGTCGACCGTGTTCACCTATCTCGCGCCGTCGCTGCGGGACGTCGCCGGGTTCGGGGCCGCGGCCGTTTCCGGGCTGCTGGTGGTGTACGGGGTGGGCAGTCTGGCGGGCGGGCTGACCGCCGGGCGGTTCGCCGACAGGTCGCTGGAGCTGACCGTGCGCGGGACGTTCGGTGGGCTGGCCATCGCCCTTGTGGTGGTGGCGCTCGCGCTGCCGTGGAAGGTAGGGGCGGTGGCGGCGGTGCTGGTGTTCGGCCTGCTGGCCTCGTCCACGACGCCCACGCTGCAAACCCTGCTGCTCAAGCATGCCGGGAGCGCGCCCACGCTGGCGGTCTCGGTCAACATCGCGGCGTTCAACATCGGGATCGCCCTGGGCTCGGTGGTCGGAGGGCTCGTCGTCTCCGAGGCCGGGACGCGGTGGACGGGGCTCGCGGGCGCGGCGCTCAGCGTCGCGGGGTTGGGTTTGTCCTATCTCGCACTCCCCCGGCCCGCGATTCGGCACCAGGATGTGGGGCATCGGAGTGCCGAAGTCGGGGTTTCGCGGTAACACGCGTCCAATACGGGAGAATTGACTACATGGAGTTCGGTGTCCTGGGACCGGTCGAGGCGCGGCTCGGCGGAGAGACCGTGGCCGTGGGCGGGCCTCGTGTGCGCGCGCTGCTGGCCATGCTGGCGCTTTCGGCCGGACGGGTGGTGACGACCGAGCACCTGATCGACGGCCTGTACGGGCAGGACGCGCCGTCCGGGGCGATGAACGCGCTGCAGTCGCAGGTGTCGCGGCTGCGGCGCGGCCTCGGGGACGCGTCGCTGGTCGAAGGCCATCCGGCGGGATACCGGCTGAACGTCGCCGACGCGGACGTGGACGCGTTGCGGTTCACCGAGCTGGCCGGGAACGGGCGGCGCGCGCTCAGCGGCGGGGAGGCCGCCTGGGCGGTCGAGCTGCTGGAGGAGGCGCTCGGCCTGTGGCGGGGGTCCGCGCTGGCGGACGTCCGTGTGGCGCCCTTCGCCGAGGGGCAGGCGGCGCGTCTGGAGGAGACGCGTGTCACGGCCGTCGAGGATCTGGGTGAGGCGCAGATCTCGGCCGGTATGCCCGGCGCGGCGATCGAGCGGCTGCGGCAGGTCGTGGAGGCGTATCCGCTTCGCGAGCGCGCGCGAGGGCTCCTCATGCGCGCGCTGTACGGGACGGGGCGGCAGGCCGAGGCGCTGGAGGAGTACGAGAGCGCGCGGCAGGTGCTGTCCGAGGAGCTGGGGGCCGACCCGTCCGGGGAACTGGCCGACCTGCATGTGGCGATTCTCCGTGGTGATCTGGAGAAGCCCGCGGCTCCGGGCACGGAGCGGGCCGAGCCGGTGGTGGCCGAGGAGACGGCGGCGGTCCGGGCGATCCCTGCGCAGTTGACCAGCTTCGTCGGGCGGGAGGACGAGCTGCGCCGCATCGGCGAGATGCTGGCGCACGGGCGGCTGGTGACGCTGCTCGGGCCCGGTGGGGCGGGCAAGACCCGGCTCGCGGTCGAGGCCGCGCGGCGTCAGGAGGGCGAGGTCTGCTTCGTCGAGCTGGCGACCGCCGGCACGTCGAAGGAGGTGGCTCCGGCGGTGGTCGTGGCGCTCGGGATGCGCCGCGACGACCAGGTCTCCGATCCCGTGGAGCGCCTGGTGGCGGGGCTCGCGGGACGGCGCGTCCTGCTGGTGCTGGACAACTGCGAGCAGGTCGTGGAGGAGGCGGCGCGGCTGGCGCACCAGCTGCTGACGTCCTGCCCGGAACTGCGCGTGCTGACGACCAGCCGTGAAGCGCTCGGGGTGACCGGTGAGCTGCTGTGTCCCATTCCCCCGCTGCCGCTGCCCCCGGACGACGCGGGCGCGCACGAGGCGGCGGACTTCCCGGCGGTGCGGCTGTTCGCCGAACGCGCGGAAGCGGTCCGTCCCGGTTTCGTGGTGGACGAGGGGAACGCGGCGGACGTCCGCCGGATCTGTGCCGCGCTGGACGGGATGCCGCTGGCGATCGAGCTGGCGGCGGCGCGGCTGCGGTCGCTTCCGGTCGCGGAGGTCGCGGCGCGGCTGGACGACCGGTTCCGGCTGCTCTCGCGCGGGAGCCGGGCCGCCGAGCCGCGGCACCAGACGCTGCGCGCCGTCGTCGGCTGGAGCTGGGACCTGCTGGACGAGGACGAGCGGGCCCTCGCGCGGCGGCTGTCGGTGTTCTCCGGCGGCTGGACGCGGGAGACGGCGCGGGCGGTCTGCGCCGTCCCGGACGCGGAGGAACTGCTCGAAGGGCTGGCGGACAAGTCGTTCGTCCGGACGCCCGACGGCGTCCGGTTCCACATGCTGGAGACGATCCGGGCGTTCTGCGCCGAGCGGCTCGACGAGGCCGGGGAGACGTCCGACCTGCGCGCCGCGCACGTCCGCTACTTCCTGGAGCTGGCCGAACGCGCCGATCCCGAGCTGCGCGGGAGCCGTCAGCTGGAGTGGCTGGCCCGGCTGACCGACGAGCACGCCAACCTGCACGCGGCCCTGCGCCGGGCGGTGCGGGACGATCAGCGCGGCGCGATGCGGCTGGTCGCGGCGCTGTCGTGGTACTGGTGGCTGCGCGGCCGGGTGGACGCCGCGCCCCTCGTCGAGGAGCTGCTCGGCCGGATCGGCTCGGACGTCCCGTCCGACCTGGAGGAGGAGTACGTCCTGTGCGCCGCGAACGCGCTGACGGCGGGGGCGTCCGGGGCGAGCGCGGCGGCGTGGATGGCACGCGCGAACACGCTGGTGGAGGCCATCCGGCGGCCGCTGCGGCGGCCCTCGCTGATGGTGCTGTGGGCGCTGACGGCGGGTCCTGATCCCGACTCCCTGCCCGCGTACGCCGACTGGATCGGCGAGGACCCGTGGACGCAGGCGCTGATCAAGATGAGCGACGGGTACATGCTGCAGTTCCGCGGACGGCTGGCCGAGGCGGAGGCCTCCTGCGCGGCGGCCGTCGAGGGCTTCCGCGCGCTCGGCGACCGCTGGGGCGTCGCGAACTCCCTGGATCCGCAGGCCTACATCGCCGACCGGCTCGGCGACCGCGAGCGGGCGCTGCGCCTGCTGGACGAGGCGCTGACCCTGACGCGCGACCTCGGCGCCCTGGAGGACACCTCCGACCTGCTGGCCCGGCGGGGCGAGGTGCACCTGCGCCACGGCGACCTCGCGGCGGCCAGCGCGGACCTCGAGAGCGCGCGGGAGCTGAGCCTGCGCGCCGGGACCCCGGACAAGACCGCGGCCGCCTACCACGGTCTCGGCCAGGTGGCCCGGTTGAACGGTGACATGGACGAGGCGCGGCGGCTGTTCGAGACCGCCCTCACCGGGTTCGTGTCCGAGCGCTTCCTCGCCGTCGCCACCCGGGCCGCCGCGAAGGTCGGGCTGGGGTGGATCGCCGAAAGCGACGGTGACTTCGCGCGCGCACGGGAACTGCACCGCGAGGCGCTGTCCCTGTCGTTCGACCATCCGATCTTCATGCACCGCGCGGGAGCGGCGCTCGGGCTGGCGGGCGTCGCCCTCGGCCAAGGCGATCCCGAACGGGCGGCGGTGCTGATCGGGGCGTCCACGTCGCTGGCCGGTGCGGTGCCCGCCGACGACCCCGACCTGCGCCGTATCGAAGCCGGCGTCCGCGCGGCCATCGGGGACGAGGCGTTCGACAAGCTCTACCAGCGGGGCGCCGCGCTGTCCCCCGACGACGCCAAGGCCGAGGCGCTGTCGAGCTGAGGTCTCCGCCGCCCCCGGCGTCGCCGCGCACAACGGCGCACCGGGGGCGGTGCGCGGTTGGTGCGGGGATGGTGAGCGCCGGGGCGGAGAGTCCGGGCCATGGAAATCACCACGGCTCGCAAATGGAGCACCTTCGCGGTCTGCGCGGTCATCGCGCTCGTGCCGAACATCGATCTGACGGCGCTGAACCAGGCCGTGCCGAAGCTGTCGGCGGACCTGCACCCGTCGGCCACGCAGATCCTCTGGATCGCCGACGCGTACGGGTTCGCGCTGGCGGGACTGCTCGTCACGATGGGTGTGCTCGGTGACCGGCTCGGGCACAAGCGGGTGCTCATGGGCGGGGTCGCGGTGTTCGCCGCCGCGTCCGCCGCGACCGCCTACGCGCCGTCCGCGGAGTGGCTGATCGCGGCGCGGGCGGTGCTGGGCGTGGCCGGGGCGACGCTGATGCCGTCCGGTCTGTCGCTGGTGCGGCGCGTGTTCGTCCAGCCGAAGGAGCGGACGATGGCGGTCGGCCTGTTCATGGGCGTCGGCGGCCTGGCGGTCGGGCTCGGGCCGGTGGTCGGCGGGGCGCTGCTGAACCACTTTTGGTGGGGCTCGGTCTTCCTGATCAACGTGCCGGTGATGCTGCTGGCGCTGGTCGCGGGCCTGCTGGTGCTGCCGGAATCGCGGAACCCCAGCCCCGGACGGCTGGACGTGCCGAGCGTTCCGCTGTCGGTCGCCGGCGTCCTCGGACCGGTGTACGCGATCAAGGAGACGGCCGCGCACGGGATCGCGCACGTCCGGATCGGCGTGGCCGCGGCGGTCGGGCTGGTGGCCCTGGTGTGGTTCGTCCGGCGGCAGCTGACGGCCGCGCACCCGCTGATCGACATGCGGCTGTTCCGCCGCGCGGCGTTCACCGGGGCGATCGTGACGAACCTGTTCGCGATGTTCGCGCTGGTCGCGCAGTCCCTGATCTTCTCGATCCTCTTCCAGATGGTCTACGACTGGTCGCCGCTGCGGTCCGGGCTGGCCGGGCTGCCCGGCGCGGCCGCCGCGATGGTCGGCGGCGCGGCGGTCGCCCCGCCGCTGATCAACGCGGCCGGACGGGCCCGGACCGTGGCCGTCGGGCTGGCCATCGCGGCCGCCGCCTACGCCTCCTTCACGCTGGTCGACGGCGGGACGGCGTACTGGACGCTGGTGCTGCCGATGGCGATGTCCGGGCTGGGGATGGGCATGGCACTGACGGTCACCGGCGACACCGTGCTCGCCTCCGTGCCGAGGGAGCGGTCGGGCGCCGCGTCCGCGATCTCCGAGACGGCGACCGAGCTGGGCGGGGCGCTCGGGATGGCGATCCTGGGCAGTGTCCTGACCGCGGTG
>NZ_JBFAOF010000098.1:0-13926 GCF_040675125.1 Spirillospora sp. NPDC049652
AGCGCCTCCGCGAGCTGGGCCGTCTGGGTCGGCAGCGCGTTGAACAGGGCCGCGGCGTTGGCCATGGACGCCTGCATCGCGCCGGCGAGCTTGGCGAGGAGAACCTCGCGGGACTCGAGGTCCGCGAGCTTGGTGATGTCGGAGGCGTCCATCGACTTGCCGTCGATGAAGCCGCCCTTGATCACCAGCAGCGGGTTGGCCTTGGCGAAGTCACGCAGGCCCTTGGCGGCCTCGACCACGTCGCCCTTGACGAACGCGATGGCGGACGGGCCCTCAAGAAGGTTCCTGAAGTCGTCGTCCAGACCCGCGTCGCCGGCGGCGATCTTGGTCAGCGTGTTCTTCACCACGGCGAACTTCGCGTTCTCGCCGAGGTTGGTGCGCAGCTCCTTGAGCTGGGCGACCGTGAGCCCGCGGTACTCGGTCAGCACGGCGCCGTTCGAGCTCTCGAAGTCGTTCTTGAGCTCGGCGATCGCCGTGGCCTTTTCGGCCTTAGCCATGGGCCTCCTTCCGATTACCTTGGGTGGGAAGCCGCCGGGGCGAAGAAAGCAAAAACGCCCCGGCGTAGGCGCACGGGGCGTCAGGCACGACCACGGAACAGCCATGCGGGAAGCTCTCGTCTCACCTACGCGGGCCGCTCGTCCCCCGACGGATCGGAGGCCGAGTCCTTCGGCCGTTCGCTGTGCGGACACAGGAACGGCGACCGGCGGTCTTCGGCAGTGCACAGACTACGCGCCGAAGTCCGCCGACGCCAAATCGGGCAGGTGACCCGAGATCGTCCGGACCGGCCGCCCGGGGCGTCGCGGGTGCGACGGGCTCCGCGCGCCCGCGCGGAGCCCGTGGACCGGAGGCGGGGCGCGGCGGAGAACCCGGGATCAGGCTCCGGGGGTGGCGCCGGGCTGCGGCAGCTTCGGCATCTTGCCGACCTCGGAGGCGGGCGGCGCGCTGACCGTCACCGGCGCGTTCCAGTCAGAGTAGGTGACCGAGGTGTTCATCTTGGTGGTCGCGTCCGCGGGCGTCTTGACGACGACCTTCGCCGGAAGCTGCTTGCCGTCCACCCACAGGTCGAAGACGAGGGTCTGGACGCCGAGCTTCTGGAAGTTCTTCAGCTGGCGGTCGCGCTGCTCGGCGGGCAGCTTGGCGGTCATCTCCTGGACGGACACCGTGCCCGCGTAGTGCGTGGTCTCGACGCCGTTCACGGTCTCCTTGCCCACCTCGTGGACGTCCTTGGAGGCCGTGAGCTTCTTGACCTGGTCGCTCGGGTCGGCCTGCTTCTGCTGGTCGAGCAGCTGGTCGAAGTTCTGCCCGGACGCGGCGCCCAGCTCGGACGCCGTCACCTTCACCCACGGCTTGCCCTGGCTGAGCCGCGCGAACGCCGGAGACTTCATGTAGAGGACGCGGTCGACCATGACCATCTCCATGCCGCCGCCGTTGCCCGCGAGGCTCTTGCCGCCCATGGCCATCTGGTCGATGGTCATCCGGAACGCCAGCTGGGGACGCAGGTTCGACTCCATGCGCATGTGCATCGTGACCGCGCCGGGCGCACCGGGCACCGTGACCTCCGTCTGGAGGTCGGCCTTCACGCTCTTCACCTGCGAGGTCTTCTCGGACGACTTGCGCACCACGTCCGCGGCGGCCAGCACGACACTCTTGCCGCCACCCGACGCGGCGGCGGTCTTGTCGTCCCCGGAGCCGCCGAGGCATCCGGTCAGTGAGAGGACCATCCCCGCTGACACGGCGGTTCCGGCGACGAGACGACGCTTCATGACCAAGCTCCCTTTTCAGTGATCTCCACATGCCTGCGAGGCTCGGGCACTCTACGGGAGATCTCCGACAGGAGCGGAACGAAGCGGGTCATCCACCCCGTCCAGCACGGACCCGGCGCAAGCGAACGGGCGCGACCGCGTCTCCGGTCGCGCCCGTTCACCGGGAACCGCGTGCGGCCCGCGCCCGGTCGTGCTCGACCGGGCGCACTGGGCCGTGTTGACTACGTCCCGGCCGTCTCGGTCAGGCGCATGCGCCCGCCCACTCGACCGCGCCGCCCCGGCAGGTCCTCTTCGGCCAGCTCCGGTTCGGCCGGTCCTTCCCGGCCGGTCGCGCTCGGTCAGTTGTGCTTGCCGAACAGGCCCTGGAGCGAGAAGTCGCCGACCTGGTCCGACGGCGGCGGGCTGACCTTGAAGGACTTGCCGTAGTCGCGGTACAGGACCGTCACCGTGCCGGAGTCGCCACCGGCCGCGGCGCCCTTGGTGACCATCTTGCGCGGCAGGTTGGACGAGTCGACCCACAGGTCGAAGTTCATCTTCTGGTCGGACTTCCCGGCCCGGTCCAGCCACTTCTGCGCGTCGGCCCGCTGCTGGGCGTTCAGCTGCTGCAGGGCCTCCTTGACCGTGACGGTGCCCTGGTAGTGCGTCGTCCGGGTGCCGTCCACCGACTCGGTGCCGACCTTGCGCACGTCCTTGGACGCGGTGAACATCTTCGTCTGCTCGGCCGGGTCGACCTGCTGGATGCGGTCGATGACGTTCCGCAGGTCCATGCCGGACTGCTGCTGGGCCTGCGCCACGCTGATCTTCAGCCACGGCTTGCCGCCGCCGACGAACTGGCTGAACTGCTGGGGGACCTTCGCGTACAGGGTGTTCCCGTCGAAGATCGCCTGCCCGCTCAGCCCGGACAGGCCCTGCCCGCCCGTGGAGACGTTGTCGAGCGTGGCGTTGAACTGGAGCGTGGGGCGCAGCCGGAACTGCCCGGTCGCGTGCACCGACCCGCCCTTGGCGGAGTCGGCGATGGTGAGGTCGGCCTTGAACGTGTCGGCCTTCCCCGTCTTCTCCGACGCCTTGATCACGGCGTCGGCCGCGGTGAGTTTGATGTCACCCGTGCTGCCGCTCTTGGTGTCCGTCCCGCCACATCCCGACAGGAGAAGGACGGCACCGGCGGAGGTCACGCCCGCGGCAACGGCGATTCGGCGCTTCATGGAAAGGTGCCTCCTAGGTCTCACTGCTGATGACCTTCAGTCTGCGCGGGTGCGCACCGCTGTGCATCCCCCGGTGGTACGAACACAAGCCTCCGCGCTACGACCATGGGCGTACCCCGCGGGACCATGCGACCCCGATCCGGTCCCGGAGGAGCAGGTGACACCGCCCCCGATGCGAAAAGGACGCCCCCGTGTCCGGGGACGTCCTTTTCAGGGTGCTCGGCTCGCCGAGCCGCTCGACGGGCTCCGTCAGGCGGCGGAGTCCTCGAGCTCGGCGGTGAGGTTGCGGACCACGTTCGGGTCGACCTGGATGGCCGGGCCCATGGAGGTGGTCAGCGCGGCCTTCTTCACGTACCGGCCCTTGGCGGCGGACGGCTTGAGACGCATGATCTCGTCGATCGCGGCGGCGTAGTTCTCCACCAGCTGGCGCTCGGAGAACGAGGACTTGCCGATGATGAAGTGCAGGTTCGCGTGCCGGTCGACACGGAACTCGATCTTGCCGCCCTTGATGTCGGTGACGGCCTTGGCCACGTCCATCGTCACGGTGCCGGTCTTCGGGTTCGGCATCAGGCCGCGCGGGCCGAGCACGCGGCCGAGGCGGCCGACCTTGCCCATCTGGTCCGGGGTCGCGACGACGGCGTCGAAGTCCAGGAAGCCGCCCTGGATCCGCTCGATCAGGTCGTCCGAGCCGACGATGTCGGCGCCGGCCTCGCGGGCCTCGTCCGCCTTCGCGCCGCCGGCGAAGACCAGCACGCGGGCGGTCTTACCGGTGCCGTGCGGCAGGTTGACGGTGCCGCGGACCATCTGGTCGGCCTTGCGCGGGTCGACGCCCAGGCGCAGGGCGACCTCGACGGTCGCGTCGAACTTGGTGACCGAGGTCTCCTTGGCCAGCTTCACCGCGGCGAGCGGGGTGTAGAGGCGGTCCTTCTCGATCTTCTCGAGAGCGGCGCGGTACGCCTTGCTGCGCTTCATGTTCCCTCCTCAGGGATGCGTGGTGCGGGCCGCGCAGCGGCCCTCCCACTGTCTTCCGTGACGTCCGCGTGGCGCGGACGGACGGCCGCCCGCCCGGAAGCGGGCGGCCTGGGCGCCCGCCGTTCGGCGGACGGCGGCGCCCGCCGGAGCGGGCGCCGGGGTGCTACTCGACCTCGATGCCCATGGAACGGGCGGTGCCGGCGACGATCTTCTCGGCGGCGTCCATGTCCTTGGCGTTCAGGTCGGGCATCTTGGTGCTGGCGATCTCGCGGATCTGGTCGCGGGTCACCTTGCCGACCTTGGTCTTGTGCGGCTCGCCCGAGCCCTTCTCGACGCCCGCGGCCTTCAGGATCAGCTGGGCGGCCGGCGGGGTCTTGGTGACGAAGGTGAACGAGCGGTCCTCGTAGATCGTGATCTCGACCGGGATCACGTTGCCGCGCTGGGCCTCCGTGGCAGCGTTGTACTGCTTGCAGAAGTCCATGATGTTGACGCCGTGCGGACCGAGCGCGGTACCGACGGGCGGCGCGGGGGTCGCGGCGCCGGCCTGCAGCTGGACCTTGACGATCGCGGCGATCTTCTTCTTGGGAGGCATGTGCCCTCCTCTGTCCCGTTTCGCGGTGGCCTCGACTCCCGTGGGAAACGGGCAACACGGCGGCCGGGACTAGCCCGCCGTGTAGAAGCCGGAAAAGTGTGGTCCCTCCGTCCCCGCGTGCGGGGAGCCGGCGGGCAGGGCCTGCCGCCGTGCGACCGGACGGGACCGTCCCCGCGAGAGCGGGGACGAGTGACACGCTGAACGAGTCTAGGCGATCCGGCCGAGCGGCTCGTCCAACGGGACACCGGAACCCCGTCCGGATGCGTGCCGACGACGCGTTTCCACCAGGCCGGAAAGCGGAACGCCCCCGCGCCGGCAGGCGGCGGGAGCGTTCGCGGGAAGCCTCGTCAGATCTTGGAGACCTGGTTGAAGGAGAGCTCCACCGGGGTCTCGCGGCCGAAGATCGAGACCAGCACCTTGAGCTTCTGCTGCTCGATGTTGATCTCGTTGACCGTGGCCGGGAGGGTGGCGAACGGGCCGTCCATGACGGTGACCGACTCGCCGACCGAGAAGTCCACCGTGCTGGCGATCTTCGCGGTCTCCTTGGCCTTGGTCTCCGGGGTCTCCTCCGGCTCCGGGGCCAGCAGCTTGGCGACCTCGTCCAGGCTCAGCGGGGACGGCTTGTTCGACAGGCCGACGAAGCCGGTGACGCCCGGGGTGTTGCGGACCGCGGCCCAGGACTCGTCGGTCAGCTCCATCCGGACCAGGATGTAGCCCGGCAGGACCTTCTCGTTGACCTTCTGCCGCTTGCCGCTCTTGATCTCGGTCACCTCGTGCTGGGGGACCTCGATCTGGAAGATGTAGTCCTCCATGTTGAGCGTCTGGGTGCGGGTCTCGATGTTGGTCTTGACCCGGTTCTCGTACCCCGCGTAGGAGTGCACGACGTACCAGTCGCCCGGCTGGAGCCGGAGCTGCATCTTGAAGTCGGCGTAGGGGTCGGCGGGCGGTCCGGCGGGAGCCTCGCCGGCGTCCTCGCCGTCCTCGTCCCCGGTCGCCTCGGCGTCGGCGGCGGGCGCCTCATCGGCACCGCTCTCGTCGGCGCCCGTCTCGGCGACGTCGCCCTCCGCGGCGGCGTCCTCGCCGGCCTCGTCGGCCGGGACGTCCGCGACGCCGTCAGCGGACGCGTCGGCCGGACCGGCCGCCCCGTCCGTCGGCTCGGCCGCGGCAGCCGCAGCGGACTGGGCCTCTTCGATGGCCTCGTCGTTGGGCTGTGAGGACTCGGACACGGCGCTGATTCCTTACTTCTCTCGACTGGCTTGGCTGGAGTTTTCCGGCGGTGGACCGGACGCGGGGGGCTGGTCGACTCTGTGCTGCTGACGCGGACCGCACGGACGGCGCCGGAGCGTCACGGCTCCGGCGAAGGGGGCGTCCGGTGGACGGACGCCCCGCGGTCGGCGCGGATCAGCCGAAGAGCCAGAACACGCCCTTCTGCAGACCCCAGTCGATGCCCGCGACGAGCGCGACCATGACCAGCACGAAGACCAGGGAGACCGTGGTGTAGGTGATCAGCTCACGGCGCGTCGGCCAGATGACCTTGCGCAGCTCGGCGATCACCTGGCGCACGAAAAGGGCGGGAGTCGTCCGCTTCGGCGCGGAGCTCGACTTGCCCTCGTCCTTGGCCGCGGCCTCGCCGCGCGTCTCAGTCGCCATTGTGCCGCCGTTCACCTCATAGGTCGTGTTCAACCACGTCGTGGTTGTTCGCGCGGACCCCGGCAGCCCGTGGCCGCGCGGGGAAGCGCGCACCGCACCTCGCAGGGCAGGAGGGACTCGAACCCCCAACCGCCGGTTTTGGAGACCGGAGCTCTACCAATTGAGCCACTGCCCTTCAACGCCTCCCGGAGGAGACACCCGATCTTCGCAGACCGGTTCGTGCCGGTCCCAGCTTACGGCTTGTGCGGACATGGCCGTATCCCGGTGACGCGTCACTAGGCACGGGAGTCTACGGCCCCGGACGCCCTCCCGTCGAACCGGAAAGCCAAAACGTTCCCCGGCATGTCTTCGCGAGCTGCCGGAACGGCCGTCGATATCTCGCTGAAGTCATGGCCCCGCGTCGGTAACGTTACGGACATGAGCACTGAGCGTCCCCGCATCTCCCGGCGCATCGCCGCCATCTCCGAGTCCGCCACGCTGGCCGTCGACGCCAAGGCCAAGGCGCTGAAGGCGGCGGGCCGCCCGGTCATCGGGTTCGGCGCCGGCGAGCCCGACTTCCCCACGCCCGACTACATCGTCGAGGCGGCCGTGACCGCGTGCCGCGTCCCGCGGTTCCACAAGTACACCCCGGCCGGGGGCCTTCCGGAGCTGCGCGAGGCGATCGCCGAGAAGACGCTGCGCGACTCCGGCCTGCGGGTGGACGCCGCTCAGGTGCTCGTGACCAACGGCGGCAAGCAGGCCGTCTACGAGGCGTTCGCGACGCTGCTCGACCCGGGCGACGAGGTCATCGTCCCGACCCCGTACTGGACCACCTACCCCGAGTCGATCAAGCTCGCCGGCGGTGTCCCCGTGGACGTGGTGGCGGACGAGACGACCGGTTACCGGGTCTCGGTGGAGCAGCTCGAGGCCGCCCGCACCGACCGGACCAAGGTGCTGCTGTTCGTCTCGCCGTCCAACCCGACCGGCGCGGTCTACTCGCGGGACGAGATCGAGGCCATCGGGCGCTGGGCCGCCGAGCACGGCCTCTGGGTCGTCACCGACGAGATCTACGAGCACCTGGTGTACGGCGACGCCGAGTTCCACTCGATGCCGGTCGTCGTGCCCGAGCTCGCCGACCGGACGCTGGTGCTCAACGGCGTCGCCAAGACCTACGCGATGACCGGCTGGCGGGTCGGCTGGCTGGTCGGCCCGAAGGACGTGGTGAAGGCCGCCGGGAACCTCCAGTCGCACGCCACCTCCAACGTCGCGAACGTCTCCCAGGCCGCCGCGCTCGCCGCCGTGACGGGCGACCTGTCGGCCGTCGCGGAGATGCGCAAGGCGTTCGACCGCCGCCGCCAGACGATGGTCCGGATGCTCAACGACATCCCCGGCGTCGTCTGCCCCGAGCCGGAGGGCGCGTTCTACGCCTACCCCTCGGTCAAGGAGCTGATCGGAAAGGAGCTCCGCGGCAGGCGCCCGGCGTCCTCCGTCGAGCTGGCCGCCCTGATCCTGGAGGAGGCCGAGGTCGCGCTCGTCCCGGGCGAGGCGTTCGGCACTCCCGGCTACTTCCGCCTGTCCTACGCGCTCGGCGACGACGACCTCGTCGAGGGCGTCTCCCGGGTCGCGAAGCTCCTCAGCGAAGCCCACTGACCCCGGCTCGCGAAGCCCCGGCCCCTCTCCGAGGCGGCCGGGGTTTTCCCGTTCTTCGCGGGGTGATTTTCCACACATCAGGACGGTGCGGGAGGCCCGGATTCCGACTGCTCCGCACTTGTCCCGAATAGCCGTTCACCTCGGCTCCTCGGGGATTCCGGAGCCTCTGGAGAGTCGTCCCGCCCGGCTAAAGGATCATGTGACGCATGGCCGCAACGGGTCATGGCGGGTAGTCCGGACTGATGGTCCTGGTGAGCCGCGGGTTCCACATCGGCTCGGATCCGGCAACATTGGCACATGGAGGCCCCTACCACGTCCGCCGCGTCCCCACTGGTCGAGACCCGTCGTCCCCGCCCGGTGGCGACACTCCCCAAGGCGCACCTGCACCTGCACTTCACCGGCTCGATGCGGCACTCCACCCTGGTGGACCTCGCCGGCAAGTACGGCGTGCACCTCCCGGACGCCCTCGTGGAGGACTGGCCGCCCCGGCTCCGCGCCACCGACGAACGCGGCTGGTTCCGCTTCCAGCGCCTCTACGACATCGCCCGGTCGGTCCTGCAGTCCCCCGACGACCTGCGCCGCCTGCTCCGCGAGACCGCCGAGGACGAGGCCGCCGAAGGGTCCGGCTGGCTGGAGATCCAGGTCGACCCGAGCGGCTACGCGGCCCGCTTCGGCGGCCTGACGCCAACGGTCGAACTGGTGCTGTCGGCCGCCCGCGAGGCCGAGCGCGCCACCGGTGTCGGCGTCGGAGTGATCATCGCGGCGAACCGCACCCGCCACCCCCTGGACGCCAAGACCCTCGCCCGCCTCGCGACCCGCTACGTGGACCAGGGCGTCGTCGGCTTCGGCCTCTCCAACGACGAGCGCCGCGGCCGTGCCTACGACTTCGAGGGCGCCTTCCGCATCGCGAAGCGCGCGGGCCTGCTGTCCGTCCCGCACGGCGGTGAACTCCTCGGCGCGGCGAGCATCCGCGAGTGCCTGGAGACCCTCGAAGCCGACCGCATCGGCCACGGCGTCCGCGCCGTCGAGGATTCCCGCCTCCTCTCCCGCATCGTCGACCGCGGCGTCGCGCTCGAAGTCTGCCCCGCCTCCAACGTCAGCCTCGGCGTCGCGTCCACCCCGTCGGACGTCCCCCTCCGCACCCTCTACGAGGCGGGCGCCCACCTGGCCCTGGGCGCGGACGATCCCCTCCTCTTCGGCTCCCGCCTGGCCCGCCAGTACGAACTGGCCCGCGAGGTCCACGACTTCACCGACGCCGAACTCGCCGACCTGGCCCGCCACTCCATCCAGGCGTCCGCGGCCCCCACCCAGCTCCGCACCCGCCTCCTCACCCAAGTCGACAACTGGCTGGCCACTCCCCCCGAATAACCCACCCGCGCCCCGCGCAGCCCACACCTCCCGTCCCAGGGCCTCCGCCGACACCTCACGCGGTGCCCGGCACACACCTCCGCTTGCGGCCCCCGCCGTGGCGCGCGCAGTGCGCACCTCGGCTTCGGATCCTCCGCCGACGCCCCGTACAGCTCACACCTCCGGTTTCAGGACGTCCGCCTGGCGTCCTCGGCAGCGCGCGGATCTGAGTCCCGGACGCCCGCCCGGCGTCCTGCACAGCACGCAAATCTGACTCCTGGACATCCGCCCGGTCCCCCTGCGCAGCGTCTCCCTCCCTGGTCCAGGTCGTCCGCCCAGAGCCTTGGGTCTCGGCTCTGGGACGTCCCAGCGGCTTCGGGGTGCAGGGACTGGCTTGAGGGTGGGTGGGGGGTCGGGGTGGCGGGCTCTTGAGTGCTCGGTGCGGTCAGGGCGGGGATGGACGTCGTTGGGACGGGTTGCGCGCCGGGCGCTGGTGGGGCTGCGTCCGGCGCGCTGGTGATGGGTGGCTTTGTGCAGGGCTGGGGCTCGTGCTGGCGGGAGTCAGTTGGTGGGGGCGGGCGCGGAGCTTGTGGTGGGGCGCTCGGGGGTGGGCGCGGGGTGGGTGGTCGGTGGAGTGCTCGTGGGGGCCGGGGTTGAGACGCCCGTCGTGCTCGGGATGGCGAGGGTGGCCAGGGCCGCGGCGGTCAGGACGGCGGTGGCCGTCCAGAGGACGGTGGTGACGCCGGTGGCGAAGTGCTGTGGAGTCGTCATGTCGCCGGTGGCGGTGAAGACGGCCCCGAGGGCGGCGACGCCGAGGAGGGTGCCGAGCTGGCGGCTGATGTTGCTGATGCCGGACGCCACGCCGGTCTGGGTGGGCGGGGCGAAGGACAGGACCAGACGGGTGACGGGCGGGAAGAACAGGCCCATGCCGATGCCGACGAGGACGAAGCCGGGGACGAGCTCGGCGTAGTCGAAGGCGGGCGCCAGGCGGACCGCCAGCCAGGCCAGGCCGGCGGCCTGGAAGACCAGGGACAGGGTGATCACCGGACGAGTGCCCAGGCGGGACGCCAGCGGGGCGGTGAGCGGGGCCACCAGGAGCGGCATGGCCGTCCACGGGAGGGTGCGGACGCCCGCCTCCAGCGGGGACAGGTGCCCGATCATCTGGAGGAACTGGATCAGCAGGAACGTCACGCCGAACATCCCGAAGCACATCGCGAGGCTGACCAGGTTGACGAGGGTGAAGCCGCGGGAGCGGAACAGGGTCAGCGGGAGCATCGGGTGCGGCGTGCGGGCCTGGTGGACGACGAACGCGACGAGCAGGGCGATGCCCGCGAGCGCGGAGCCGAGGACCTGCGGGCTCGTCCAACCGTGCTCGTTGCCGCGGACCAGGCCGAGGACGACGCCGAGCAGCCCGAGGGTGACCAGGACGGCGCCGAGCGGGTCGAGGCGCTGGGCCGGGCCGCGGCTCTCGGTGAGGAAGCGCGGCGCGAGGGCCAGCACGAGCACGCCGGCGGGGACGTTGATCCAGAAGATCCACTCCCAGGTGGCGTACTCGGTGACGGCGCCGCCGACGATCGGCCCCAGGGCGACGCCGAGGCCGCTCATCACGCTCCAGGCGGCGAGGGCGGCGGCTCGGCGGGCCGGCGGGACGGCGTGGGCGAGCAGCGTGAGGGTGAGCGGGGCGACGATCGCGCCGCCGACGCCCTGGACCGCGCGGGCGGCGATGAGGACGCCGATGCCCGGCGCCATCGCGGCGGCCGCCGAGGCGAGGGTGAACAGGGCGAGGCCGAGCATGAACAGGCGGCGCCGGCCGTGCCGGTCGGCGATGGCGGCGGCGGGCAGCAGCAGGACGGCGAAGGTGAGCGTGTAGGCGTTGACCGTCCACTCCAGGCCCTCAAGGCCGGTGCCGAGGTCTTCGCGGATGGCGGGCAGGGCGTTCGTGACGATGAGGTTGTCGAGGGTGACCATGAACAGCGCGATGCCGGTCACCACGAAGGTGCGTAGAGCGTGAGGCTTCATGACGCTTCCTTGATTAGTTATCAGTCACTAACTTCAATGGGCAGAAGAAGGCGCGTCGGTGGACGCGCGCGGACGGAGGCGACGTCGCGACGAGAGGCGGGCTACCCCTTCCCGGCGGTCGTCGCGCGGCCGTCGGCCGGGACGGACGGAGAGTGGTCGGCGGCGAGGCTTCCGCCCGAGACCGCATTGGGATGGTGCGACCACTCCACCAGGACGTGGGGCAGTCGCTCGCCCGCGTCGAACGGGATGTTGAAGGCGGTCAGCACGTTCAGCAGCATGCCGACGGAGACGAACCGCATGACCTCTTCGGGCGTCTCGCCGGAGATCTCGCCGATCGTTCGCCACAGCTTGGCCCACTTGGCGTTGCCGAGGGCGCGCAGCTCGGGATCGTCGACGGCGGCGGCGTAGATCTGCAGCTGGAAGCGGAGCAGGGTCGGGTCGCCGGCCAGGATCTCGCGGTAGCGGTGCCCCATGGCGGTGAGCGCCTCGCCGCCGTACAGGCCGCCGGCCGCCTCGCGCATCGCCAGCTCCATGTCGTCGAAGCAGCGTTCGGCGGCGGCGAGGAAGAGCGCGCGCTTGGACGGGAACAGCCGGAACAGGTAGGGCTGCGACACCCCGACCCGCTCGGCGATCGCCGCAGTGGAGGTGCCCTCGAAGCCGCTGCGGGCGAACTCGGCCATGGCGGCCCGGATCGTCTGCTCGCGGCGCTGCTCGGCACTCATCCGTGGACTCATACTCGTAAGTTATTGGTCGATCACTAACCACGTCAACCCGGCCGAGGCCACACTCTCCTACCGAGTTGGTCAGGTGATCATCGAGCGGTCTCGCGAATCCGCCGCAACCGCCACCTCGGCCCAGGTCAGAGGGTCACACCGACGAACACGGGCTCGTTGACCAGCTCGACACCGAAGGCGGCCCGCACCCCGTCGCGGACCTCGCGCGCGAGCGCGAGCAGGTCCTCAGTGCTTCCGCCCTCAGGGTTGGTCAGAGCGAGGGTGTGCTTGCTGGAGATACGCGCGCGCCCGCGAGTGTGCCCCTTGGCGAAACCCGCGCGGTCGATGAGCCAGGCGGCGGACGTCTTGGTGCGGCCGCCGCTCTCCGGGAAGCGCGGGAAGGCCACGTCCGGCCCAAGACGCTCGGCGACGCGGTGTTCGAGCTCCGCGAGGGACTCGGCGTCCAGGATCGGATTGGTGAAGAACGAGCCGGCGCTGCGCGTGTCAGGGTCGGCCGGGTCGAGGACCATGCCTTTGCCGCGCCGCAGTTCCAGGACGGCCTCGCGCGCCTCCTTCAGCGGCACGCGCCCGCCCGGCTCCGTGCCCAAACGGCGTGCGAGCTCGGCATACGCGATCGGCTGGGAGTCGTCGGACTCGCGCAGGGCGTAGGTGACCCCAAGGACCACGTACCGGTCCGGCGTCTGCTTGAAGAGGCTGTTGCGATAGGTGAAGCGACAGTCCTCGCGGGAGAGGGTGACGATCGTCTCCGACCGGCGGTCGTATGCGCGCACCTCGACGACGGTCTCGGAGACGTCCTGCCCGTAGGCTCCGACGTTCTGGATCGGGGTCGCGCCCACACGGCCCGGGATGCCCGACAGGCATTCGACACCGGCGAGCCCGTCGGCGACGCAACGCGCCACGAACGGCTCCCACTCCTCGCCCGCCTGCACGCGCACGAGGACACGGTCGTGGCCGTCCGGCAGCTGCTCGGCGCCACGGGTTCCCACGTGGACGACCGTCCCGGGGAAACCCTCGTCCGACACCACGAGGTTGCTGCCGCCGCCGAGCACCAGGACGGGCTCGCCCTCGGCGTCGGCCTCCCGGACGGCGTCGACGACCTCGGCCTCGGTGGTGGCCTCGACGAACCGCCGGGCCGGGCCGCCGAGGCGCAGCGTCGTGTATCCGGCCAGGTTCACCTCTTCAGCGAACACCGCCACGTGGTGTCTCCCCTCCCCTGCGCGCGCATGAGCCGGGGACGGTCGGCCGTCCCCGGCTCATGTGTACCGTACTCGCGGGCCTCGACCGGACTCAGGCGAGCCGGACGACGGCCTTGGCGCGGGTCAGCACCTTCTGCCCCGCCGACCTGGCCGTCAGCGCCACGACGACCGTGTCGTCGTCGCGCTTCTCCTCGATCTTCCCGCTGATCTCCAGGTCGGCGCCGCCCTCGTCGGGCACCACGACGGGCGCGGAGAAGCGCACGCCGAGGTCGACGACCGCGCCGGGGTCGCCCGCCCAGTCGGTCACGTAGCGGCCGGCCTGGGCCATCGTGTACATGCCGTGGGCGATGACGTCCGGCAGGCCGACCTGCTTGGCGAAGCTCTCCCGCCAGTGGATCGGGTTGAAGTCGCCGGAGGCGCCCGCGTACATGACGAGGTTCGCCCGGTCGACGTGGTAGGTCTGCGGCGGCAGCTCGTCGCCGACGCCGACCTCGTCGAACTTCACCTTGGCGGTCATCAGGCCCCCCGCTCCACGATCGTGTTGAACGACTTGCAGACCAGCTCGCCCTCGGCCGTCCTGACCTCGGTGACGATGTCGACCTTCTCGTTGTTGCCGATCGACTTGATCTCGGTGATCGTCGAGGTGCAGGTGACGACGTCCCCCGCGCGCACCGGGCGGACGTACTCGAACCGCTGCTCGCCGTGGACGACCATCGCGAAGTTGATGCCGAGCTCGGGGTCGCCGAGCGCGCCGCCGCCGAGGGAGACCACGATCGGGAAGGTGGGCGGCGCGATGACGTCGGGGTGGCCGGCCGCGCGGGC
>NZ_JBFAOF010000099.1:0-13808 GCF_040675125.1 Spirillospora sp. NPDC049652
GGGGGGGCCGGCCGCGCGGGCGGCCTCCGGGTCGCGGTAGACGGGGCTGGGATCGCCGATGGCGTCCGCGAACTCCCGGATCTTCACCCGGCTGACCTCGTAGGGCTCGCTGGGCGGGAACGTCCGCCCGATGAAATCACGGTTGATCGCCATGCACTCCGTCCTTCTCGCTCGCGTGCGGACTCCCGGGCGGAGTCCGCGGACCCGCACGCGAGTTCCCGACGGCCCGCACGTGCGGCTCCGGTCCGGGCTCCGCGTGGGGTTCCGGCCGGGCTCTTCGCGCGGAGCCCGGGGGTGCCGCGCCGGGCACCCGCGCACCGGTCTCGTCCCGGGACGGTAACAGAACGACGTTCAGCCCGCCCTCGCGGGTGGCGAGGACGGGCTGGGGCGCGTCTGGGGCAAGCGCGAAGCTGCCTGCGCGGACCGCTGTGCTCGGACGGCGACTAGCGGGTCTCGCGGTGCGGACGGTGGGTCCGGCAGTTGGGGCAGTACTTCTTGATCTCCAGGCGGTCCGGGTCGTTCCGCCGGTTCTTCCGCGTGATGTAGTTGCGGTGCTTGCACTCCTGGCAGGCCAGCGTGATCTTTGGCCGGACGTCGGTGGCAGCCACGTTGGAGTGCCTTTCTGGGCTAGGGACATGGACGTTCTCGGTCGGCCGTCCAGGAGTGGAAGGCCGGCTGTTTCAACCCAGCCCTCTCGCCCCCGTGGGGGGCCGAGAGGTTCGGGTAGTAGCGAGGGCCGGACTTGAACCGGCGACACAGCGATTATGAGCCGCTTGCTCTGCCTGACTGAGCTACCCCGCCGTGATGGTCGGTGACGACCGGATTGCAAGGATACCGGATGTTCACCGCACCGGGGAAACACGAGCTCCCGGGGCTTGCAGGGGGACTCGGTTCCACATGGTCCGCAGCGGACCGGAGCCCAGGTTACCCGCTGATGCGGTGACCTGCGAATCACCCCGCTGAGACCGGATGGACGCTACCACAACGCCCGCGCGTGAGCGAATCTGGCAGACGCCTGACCAGCGCCTTCCCAGCACAGCAGCCCCTTCCCGGCCCATCCGCACCACCGCCACCAGAGGTCCCGCCCGTCCGCCTGCCCGTCCGCCCGCCGAGGGCGAAAGTCGGTCAGCGGCGGATGGACGCCGGGCTTCCGGCATGGGTGCAAAGGGGCGGCGGATATCACTGGCGGATACGAAAAGAGCCGCATCCCCACCCGGGATGCGGCTCTTGTGTCTGAGCCCCTTTACGGAATCGAACCGTAGACCTTCTCCTTACCATGGAGACGCTCTGCCGACTGAGCTAAAGGGGCCTGTCCTCCGCGTTCTTCCGTTCGCGGCGACAGGAAGAACAGTACACGCTCCGGCGGCGGAGTGCGAAATCAATCCCGGACGGCCCCGGGGCCGCTCGACACGGCCGTCCACCAGGAGATCGACGGGTCGGATCCCTGCCCTCCGACAAGCCGGCGCCACCCCGCGCCCACCTCTGGCGGACGGCCGTTGCCCGGGGCTCAGCGGAGGAGGTGGCGGGCGATGACGAGCTGCTGGATCTGGCTCGTTCCCTCGTAGATCCGGAAGAGCCGGGCGTCCCGGTAGAACCGCTCGACGGGGACGCCGCGCATGTAGCCCATCCCCCCGAACACCTGGACGGCCCTGTCGGCGACGCGTCCGACCATCTCCGAGCAGAAGTACTTCGTGCAGGACGGCCCGAGCTTGGTGTCCTCACCGGCGTCGAAGGCGCGGGCGGCCTCCAGGACCATGGCGCGGCCCGCGTACAGCTCGGCTTGCGAGTCCGCGATGAGGCCCTGGATCAGCTGGTACTCGCCGATCGCATGGCCGCCTTGGTTGCGCTCGCGCGCGTACGCGACAGTCTCGTCCACGATTCGCTGGGCCAGCCCGACACAGACGGCGGAGATGCTGACGCGTCCCTGGGCGAGCGAGGCCATGGCCGTCCGGAAGCCGGTCCCCTCCTGCCCGACCATCGCGGACGCCGGAACGCGGACGCCGTCGAAGAAGACCTCCGCCGTGTGCGCTCCCTGCTGGCCCATCTTGGCGTCCGGTGTCCCGACCTTCAGACCGGGCGCGTTCCCTGGGACGAGGAACGTGGAGATGCCGCGGGAGCCCGGCCCTCCTGTGCGCGCGAAGACCATGAACACGTCGGCCTCGGGGGCGTTGGTGATGAACCGCTTGGCCCCGTCGATGACGAAGTCGTCGCCGTCGCGCCGGGCGGACGTCGTGAGGGTGCTGGGGTCGGAGCCGGCCTCCGCCTCGGTCAGCGCGAACGCGCCCACGACCTCGCCGGACGCCAGGCGCGGCAGCCAGGTCTCCCGCTGCTCCGGCGAGCCGGACTTCACCAGGACCTGCCCGGCGATGCCGTTGCTCGTGCCGAACATGGAGCGGAAGGCGGGGCTGGCGTAGCCGAGTTCGAAGACCAGGCGGACCTCCTCGCTCAGCGACAGGCCGAGGCCGCCGTACTCCTCGGGCAGCGCGTAGCCGAACAGGCCCATTTCGCGCGCGCCCTGGCGAACCGCCTCCGGGATGGAGTCGGACTCTTCGATCTCGTCCTCGCGGGGAATGACTTGCTCGCGCACGAAGGCGCGGACGGCCGAGACGACGTCGGCGAAGTCCTGAGGGTCCATGGAGCCGATTCTAGAATTCGGCTCTAAAATTCGGTATGCCAGGGTGATCCTCATGGGTCCCGAGGATTTCCACCGAGCCTGTGCCGACCTCGTCCAGGCCGCGATCAGCGACAACCCCGCGTTCAGCGACCTGTTGCCGCAGGTCATGGGCATGAGCCAGCAGGTCGCTCCGGCCGATCTGTCAGCGGCCCTGCCACGCGTCGCCGAGGGTCTGGCCAAGGCGCAGCCCTCGATCGGGGGCTGGCTCGCGGTTCTGGCCGGCTCCTGGGTGGAGAGCGGCGCGGCCCCGGAGGGCGTCGGCCTTCCCCTTGTCGAGCGCGCCACCGAGGTCTTCACCGAGGCGCTCGCCTTCGCGCGCGCGTGGAAGGAAGCGACCGGCGGCCCGCCGCCCGACATGCAGAACGACGGTCCCTCGCAGGAGATCGTCGACGTCCTCGTCCCGAAGCTCCGCGACGACTCCGTCAGCGCGATGCTGGCCTGGTTCTCGGTTCCGCAGTACGCCATGGCGATGACGACGGTGCTGCAGAACTCCGCCATGGTCCGGGGCGCGATCCAGGACCGCGAGCACCGCGCTCGCCTCGCCGACGAGCTCTCCGAGTACCACTCGCACATGGCCTACGTGCGGGATGTCCTGCGCGTGCTGGAGGGTGAGAGGCTGCTCGTCCTGGACCGTGCCAGCAAGCGCGGCTGGACGGTCCAGATCGCCGGCATCGGCGACAACTTCCAGCTGCACATCCTTCTGGGCGGGGCCCTCCTGGGCCGGCCCGGCTGCATGCCCGGCGAGGCGCTCCCGCCCGAGTGGGTCGCGTGGTTCACCGACCAGGACCCCGAAGGCCGCCCCATCGTGTCGAGCCCGTGGAACCTGGTGGACGGCCACGGCGCGTGGATCTACAACGAGGGCGTCCCCGCGGACATCCCCGCGCTCAACGGCACGCGCGTCGTCGTCCTGGACCCGCCGTCGTACGCACGTAGCTTCCCGGCTGGACGACGCTTCCCGATGATGAACGGAACACTCACCATCGAGGGCGTCCACCATCCCGAGGACCTCGCCGCCTGGTGGCCGCACATCGCCGCCGACCAGGGCCGGTAGGACGACGCGCGCACCGGTGTCGGGGACCGGGACCGGGCGCGGGCGCGGAGGCGTAGCCGGCGGACCATGACCGCGGTCGCGGACGCCTTACAGGTGGACCATGACCGCGGTGGCGTCGTCGAAGCGCTTCCCGCGGCGTGCGCCGTCCGGTTCGGCGGACTCGGCAACGCGCGTCCGCTCGATCACCCCGTGCGGCCCTTCGCGTTCGACGAGGTCGAGGAGATCGGGCCAGTCCAGCGTCGCGAACCGCTCCACGAGCCGGGACGCGCCGTCGGTGAACATCGCCGCCCGGCGTACCCGGGCGACCTCGATCCGGCCGCTGAGAGCCTCGTACGCGGCCTCGGGACAGGTGCTCGCGACCCAGAACCCGTCCGCCGAGTTCCGCGCCCGCCGGACGGCCTCCAGCGTGTAGCTCGGCAGGTGGTCGACCCGGTCATCACGGACGACACGCACCTCGCCGTCCACGTCGAGCAGCACGGGCGAGTCGGCGAGGACCAGCCACTCCAGCGCGTCGTTCCGTCGCCGCAGCATCGCGACCGTGGCGGACGGACTGTCTGGATTGAGCAGATCACAGCGGTCGGCATGGAGTTCGCACACCGTTTTGATGGCCTCGGCGAGTAGATCGTCCAGCGGACGGTCGTCCTCCGCGGCGAGCCTCGCCGCGAGCGCACCGCCCAGGCGCCGGGCGAGCCAGGCGGGATTGTGGACGCAGCCGCTGTCCACCCCTGGCGGCGCGGTCGCCCCGTCCAGGACGACGGCCCATTCCGGCCCTGCGACCACGAAATCCTCGTTCGGACGTCCGGGCGTCGACTCACTCGCGAAGCACACATGCACGAGCCTGGTCTACACGTCCGCTCCCATGCGGAACAACAACGCCCGTCCCGGGAACAACGAAGGCCGGCGGCACGTCCTCGACATGGGGCCGATCCACAGGCGCGCTGGGGCATCGGACACCATAAGCTGGCAAGCCTGTCCCCGGGGAGGTTCTGGAACGTGCAACCTGACGCTGAACACCAGCACACGGAACCCTCTCGCGACGCCTCCGACCAGGAGGACCCGAAGGACGAGAGCAAGAAGAAGGGCTCGTTCTGGAAGGAACTGCCCGTCCTCATCGCCGTCGCCGTGATCCTCGCGCTGACCATCAAGGCGTTCGCGGTGCAGGCCTTCTACATCCCGTCCGGCTCCATGGAGAACACCCTCCTGGTCGGCGACCGGGTCCTGGTGAACAAGATCGTGTTCCACACCAGGAGCGTCACCCGGGGTGACGTCATCGTCTTCAAGGGCCCACCCTCATGGCAGCCCGAGGTCCAGGTCTCCAAGCCCGGCAACATCTTCTCCAAGGCGATGCGCTGGATCGGGACGGCGTTCGGCGTCGCCCCCACGGAGAAGGACTACATCAAGCGGGTCATCGGCATCCCCGGCGACCACGTGAAGTGCTGTGACGCCCGGGGCCGCCTCACGGTGAACGGCGTCGCGCTCAACGAGCAGGCCTACATCTACGTGGACCCGGCCGACCACCAGCAGGACAAGCCGTCCGAGAGCCCGTTCGACGTCACGCTCCAGGACGGCCAGCTGTGGGTCATGGGCGACCACCGCTCCAACTCGCTCGACTCGCGCGCGCACCAGGACGGCCCGGAGAACGGCTCGATCCCCACCAAGGACGTCATCGGCCGCGCGTTCGTCAAGGTCTGGCCGCTCAACCGGATGGGCACCATCCCGATCCCGGAGACGTTCAAGCAGCCCGCGTTGAAGAAGAGCAAGGCGTTCGCCCCGCTGCCGGCGCCCGAGCCGGGTCCGGTCCCCGCCTTCGCCGCGGTGGTCCTGCCCCTGGCGCTCGGGCTCCGCTTCCGCCGCTGACGCCCTCGGGACGGCCGCCTCACCCGGGACGGCCGCTCACGCCTGCGCGGCCGTCCCGACCACCTTCTCCGGCGAGATCCGCATCACCACGCGGACGATCTGCGCCGGCAACCGCAGGTACTCCTCGCCCGCACCCGTCCCCTCGTACTTCTCCGCCAGCGCGACCGCGAGCGCGCGCCCCTCGTCCTCGGCCACGGTGCACTTCCCGCGCACCTCCAGGTACCAGAGCGGGTCGTTCCGGTCGTACAGGCTCAGCGAGACACGCGGGTCCCGCAGCACGTTCAGGACCTTCCGGCGGCCCTCCTGGCTGGAGACGAGCAGGTCGTCCCCGTCCCGGCCGACCCAGACCACGGACGACTGAGGGCTCCCGTCCGGATTCACCGTCGCCAGCACCGCCGGGTTGTCCTCGTCCACCAGCCGCCGCACCGCGTCACTCAACACATTCGCCACGCGCCGAACCTACTGCGCCCCACCCTCGATCACCTCCCCGCCCTCTCTAGGTGCCGCGGCGCTCACCTCAGGAGGAACTTGGCGACGGCGTCGCGTCCGGTGTGGCCTGGTTCGCGGTTCTGGATGGAGTGCGCGGCGCCCTTGACCACCACTAGATCGGTGCTGGACGGGCTGACGGCGAGTTCCTGCCGGGCCCATTCGAGCGGGGTGCTGAGGTCGCGGTCACCACTGAGGATCAGCGTGGGGACGGCGGGCAGCCGGCCGGACGGGTTGGAGTTCGGGGGCTCGGCCGGCCAGCGCAGGCAGGTCTGGACACTGCTCTGCGCGAGCGCGACCGCCGAGGTGTACGGCCAGGTCGCGGACGGGGGCAGGGTCCGCGCGGTGAGGTCGACGAACGGTTGGCGCAGCGCGGTCGGCGTCGCGGAGGAGCCCCAGGGGAAGCGCAGGTCGTCGCAGATGGTGGCGGCGTGCAGGCCGGCGCTCAACTGGCTCGCGGGCGTGCCGTCGGCCGGGGTCATCATGGCCTCGATGGCGTCGAGCCGGCGGGTGTCACCGGCGACGGCCTCATGCATCGCACCAATGATGTCGCCCGGGACGCCGCTGCCCGGGAACGGGTCCGGGTTGCGGTAGGTCGGGTCGAGGAACTCGTAGCCGACGACGTCGCCGAACAGGGCCAGACCGCCGCTCGCGGTGCGCCGCCGGACGAGTGTGGCGAGGTCCCGGGCAGGGTCGAACCCGCAGGCGGGCGCGGTCGCGCAGGCGTCCCGGAGCACCCTTGGCTGGGCGGTCAGCCCGGTCAGGTTCAGGTCACCGGCGAGCGTCCAGTGGTGCGGGACGACCGAATCCATGATCAGGTTCTTCACGTGCGGGGAATGGGCGAGGGCGTACCGGGCGGCGGTGAAGCTCCCGTACGACACGCCGTCCACGGTCATCGTGTCCGCGCCGAGCGCCTGCCGGACGTCCTCGATGTCGCCGACGGTCTGGTCGGTGCCGTAGAAGCGGGCCCGGCCGCCGAGCAGGTTGATGCACTCGTCCACCGCGTCCGGGGTGGCCGGGGCGCTGTCCGAGCCGCTGACCTCGGCCTGCATCTTCGGGCAGTCGACCGCGCCGTGCGGGCCGGTGCCGCGCTGGTCGAGCATGACGAGCCGGTACTGCTTGAACACCTCGGGCATGCGCCCGGTGATCCGTTGGAGCAGGGCGACACCCTCCTGGCCTGGGCCGCCGGTGAGGAAGAGCAGCGTCCCCTTGGGATGGGCCGGGCCGTCGGCGGCGCCGACCTCGAGGTCCAGCGTGCCGGGCGTCCGCCCGGAGTGGTCGAGCGGGACGGTCAGCTTCCAGCAGGTGAAGCCCGGCTGCGCGGCGCCGTCGTCGTCCAGGCACGGGTGCGGGTCCCGGAGCCCCTGGGCGGTGGCGTGCGCGGCGGGCGCCGGAGCCAGGACGGCGACGCCGCAGGCGAGGGCGGCGAGCGTACGGCGGACGTTCTTCATCGAGGACTCCCACGTGGTGTGGAAGGACCGGCACTCGCTTCCCTGAGCGGATGCCGGTCCCGACCCGGCCGAAGTGACGGGCTGCGCCCACCGTAGGAACGGCCCCGGGACGGTGGCCGGGTCCGTATGGCGAACGGGAGCAGGCGGTCGATGGACGGGAGCGGCGGTCAGTTCGGCAGGCCGAGCGCGGTCCGCACCTGATCCCGGTAGGCGCGGCCGGAGATGAGGGCTTCGCCGGAGCGGAGGATCATCCGCATCTCTCCGTGGGCCAGAATCTCCAGCTCGCGGATCCGGTCGATCCGGACGATGACCGAGCGGTGGATCCGCAGGAACTCCGAGGAACCGAGCCGTTCCTCAAGCCTGGCCAGGGTTCCGCGGACCAGGTGTGAGCGGGCGCCGGTGTGGATGCGCAGGTAGCCGTCCTCGGCTCGGACGTAGTCGATCGCGTCCAGGTCCAGCAGGCGGATCCGTCCGCCGACCTCGACGGGCAGCCGGTTCAGTGCCGGGGCGGCGGTGCGCTGAGCGAGGTGGCTGCGGACCCGAGTGAGCGCCAGGTCGAGCCGGTCCTGGCCGTAGGGCTTGAGCAGGTAGTCGACCGCGTCGATCTCGAAGGCGCGGACCGCGTGCTCGCTGAAGGCCGTCACGAACACCACCGCCGGATCGTGCCGCCCCCAGATCGCCTCAAGGACATCGAACCCGTCGCCCTCGGGAAGCTGGATATCGAGGAAGACCAGGTCGGGGCGGTGCCGGTTGAGCGCGGCGATCGCCGTCGCGGGCGACCCGCACCCGGCGAGCAGTTGGACGTCCTCGTGGGGCGTCAGCATGCGCTGCAGCCGCCGCCGGGCCGGGGGCTCGTCGTCCACGATCAGGGTCTTGATCACGCCGGTGCCGTCCGCAAGGGCAGTCGTACCGTCGCCTCGACACCGCCGGCGGGACGCGGTTCGACGCTGAACAGGTGCTCGGTGCCGTACATCTGGGTGAGCCGGGCACGGGCGTTGGCCAGCCCGATACCGGAACGCGATCGGTCGGTTCGCAGCCCGACACCGTCGTCCGCGACGATCAGCTGCAGCCAGGAGCCGTCCGGCCGTGCCGAGATGGTCACGGTGCCCGGAGCGTCGCGGGGTGAGATCCCGTGCCGCACCGCGTTCTCCACCAGCGGCTGGAGCAGCAGCGGCGGGACCAGCGCGTTCAGCGCCCCGGGATGGAGCCGCCACTCCACCGCGAGCCGGTCCTCGAACCGGGCCTGCTCGATGTCCACGTAGGCGGCCAGAACCTCCAAGTCCTCGCGCAACGTCACCTCCAGCGACCCGTCATGCTCCAGCGACCGCCGCAGCAGGGTGCTCAGCCGCACGACCATCTCCTCCGCGCGCAGCGGGTCGTCATGGACGAACGAGGCGATGGTGTTCATCGCGTTGAACAGGAAATGCGGCCGCACCTGCGCCCGCAGGGCCTGCAGCTCGGCCCGGGCCAGCTCCTCGCGGGCCCGCGTCAGCTGCTCGCGCCGCCGCCGGTACTGGGTGAAGTAGTAGACCCCGTGGGCCACCCCGACCCACTCGAAGTACATCGCCAGGTAGGCCCCGAGATCGCGGAGGTACTCCGCGCCGAACCCCCGCCCGGGCGGCAGCCAGTGCAGCACCGGATCGAACAGGAACATCCGTCCGCTGAGCCAGCAGAGCGCGACCAGATAGCCGGCCACGTGAACCAGCACCGCCCGCACCACATGAGGCCGGCCGACTGGGAACCACACCGTGAGCAGGTACACGCCGACGTTCACCGGGACCCACGTCAGCGAGGACGCCATGGTCTGCGCAAGCCCCAGCCCGACGCTGTTCGCCCCGTCCGCGAAGTCCTTCCACCACCCCAGCGCGTCGACCAGCGCGAGCAGCGACACGACCGCGGTCCAGCCGCCGAACACCCGCCGATCCACGCCTGTACCGTAACGACCCCCCACCCACCCCGGCCATGGCCCACTACCGGCCACGAAGTCGTCCCCGCGCCGATTCCGCGACCGCCGCCATGGCCACAATCGGCGGTCGGCCTCCCCCGGGGAGACCGGCCCTCTTTGGTTGCTGTGGCTACTTCGAGGTGAGGCGGTGGTACAGCGCCGCGCGGGACTCGGCGAGGATCTCGCGCTCGAACTCCTGCGGGTCGTGCTCCTCGGACCGGTAGCGCGCCATGAGGGCGTGCGCGTCCTCGTACCAGTCCAGCAGGGGTTGGACTTCATCCTCACCGATGCGGCCTCGGCGCTGTGCTTCCGAGATGAGCAGTTCAAGTTCTTGGTGCATGAGGTCGGGCTTGGGGCGCTGCGGGTTCACCCAGTCGTCCGAGAGCACTGGCCTGAGCGTCTTCGCGTGCTCATTCCAGTGCAGCAGGATGGCGAGGTCCGCAGTGAAGTTCTCGGGCATCGTTGTGGGCCATAGGTGCCGCAGAGCCGCCCGTTGCCCGGACCACGGGCTGGATCCGATGCGAGGGAGCATTTCCGGAAAGAGGTAACCGGCCACCGGCGCGAAGAACGCTTGAAGCCAGAGCTGCGGGTACACCGGACGCCAGTACAGATCCGCGATGCATGCATCGGCGATGCCGTTGAGAAGCGGATCGATGAGGAGCGCCGCGAGAGGCGTGTCCCCGAAGTACTGAAGGTCGCCGTCGATCAGACACACGATGTCGCCGGCGGTGGCTTCCAGCCCCGCCACCATGGCCGCGCCCTTGCCGACAGGAGCCTCAACCACACGGGCACCCGCACGGGCAGCGAGCGCGGCCGTCGAATCCGTGCATCCGCTCGCGCTCACGGTGACATCGCCAGCTACGTCCAGGACTTTCAGTGCACGCTGCGCATCGCTCACGACCTCAACGATGGTGGCTTCCTCGTTGTGCGCTGGGATGACGATGCTGACGCTGGCATCGGACCGCGCGAGGGTCCGTTCGGGCTTGAGGTCGAGGCCCAGGGCCGGATCAATCGTGGGGCGTTTCACTAACGGTCTCCCTCTTCCAAGTCGCACCGAGGATGACCCTCGGGCCGGCGCGTCGGACACCTCTACCACTCGGTCGGTGATGTCGATTGACTGAGTGAAAGAGCGGAGCATCGGGACGCCCTCTTCCATCGCCCGCCAGTGCGTTGCCGGACACGCTCAGGATTCGATGCGGCGGATCTTGGAGGCCACGGACGGGACGCCGCCGGCCAGGGAAGCGAAGGAACCAGAGGCCGAGTGAGCTCAACGGTTCGTGAACCCGTAGTGGCCCGAGACGGCCGCAGAAGGCCGGTGATCATCGGACGTGGCCGGACACAGCGGAACGGCCCCTCACCCGTGTCGTACCAGGTGAGGGGCCGTTCTCTGGGGTGTGGCGGGTGCAGGGTTCGAACCTGCGTAGGCTAAGCCGACGGATTTACAGTCCGCTCCCATTGGCCACTCGGGCAACCCGCCGTGGTCGCCGCTGTCGCGGCGGCACTGGAAAGAATAGCGGACCTTGGGAGTGGGTGTGACATCCGTTCGGGTCGCTACGCTGGCGGGGCGCGCCGGGGTGGGCCCAGGGTCGCGCGCCTGGTGCTCGGGGCGGACGTATTCGCAGCCTAGAAGGGGTGAGGTGTCCGGTGGCGGACTCTTCCTTTGACATCGTGAGCAAGCTGGACCGGCAGGAGGTCGACAACGCGCTGAACCAGGCGGCCAAGGAGGTCGCCACCCGGTTCGACTTCCGGAACGTCGACGCCGGGATCAAGTGGTCCGGGGAGACGATCGAGATCCAGGCCAACACCGCCGAGCGTGCCGAGGCGGTGCTGGACGTCCTGAAGGACAAGCTGGTCAAGCGGGGGATCTCGCTGAAGACGATCGACCCGACGGAGCCGAAGCTCTCCGGCAAGGTGCACAAGCTGAGCGTCGCGCTCAAGGAGGGCATCTCGCAGGAGAACGCCAAGAAGATCAGCAAGATCATCCGCGATGAGGGGCCGAAGGGCGTGAAGGCCCAGATCCAGGGTGAGGAGCTGCGGGTCAGCTCGAAGAAGAAGGACGACCTGCAACAGGTGATCAACCTGCTCAAGGAGCAGGACCTCGATGTCGCCCTGCAGTTCGTGAACTACCGCTGAGCCGTCGACGAGGGCGCGGGACGGGCGTTTCAGCCCGTTTCGCGCCCTCGTCGCATGTCGGGTCGGGCGGCGTTGAGGGGGTAGGCCGTCGAGCACCGCCGCGGGCGTGCTGCTCGACGGCGGTGTCGGTGGCGAAAGTACCCCCCATTTAGGATCCGGGGGGAACGGACCAAGGAGAAGACGTGGACGAAAAGGCGGCCGCCGCCCTGCAGCAGGAGATCGCCCGTGAGCTCGAGGTCGCCGAGACCTTCGACGCCGAACGGGAGATCGAGCGCCGGGTGGCCTTCCTCACGGACCGGCTGACCTCGACCGGCCTGTCCTCCCTCGTGCTCGGCATCAGCGGCGGTGTCGACTCCACCACCGCCGGGCGGCTCTGCCAGCTCGCGGTGGAGCGGGCCCGCGCGGGCGGGCACGAGGCGGTGTTCTACGCGATGCGGCTGCCCTACGGGGTGCAGGCCGACGAGGGGGACGCCCAGCGGGCGCTCTCCTTCATCCAGGCCGACCGTGTGCTGACCGTGGACATCGCCCCGGCGAGCGACGCGGCGCTCAAGGCCGTGCTGGCCGCGGACGTGGCCTTCCGCGACGCGGGCCACCAGGACTTCGTGCTCGGCAACATCAAGGCGCGCCAGCGCATGATCGCGCAGTACGCGGTCGCCGGGGCGCACCAGGGCCTGGTCGTCGGCACCGACCACGCCGCCGAGGCGGTGTCGGGGTTCTTCACCAAGTTCGGTGACGGAGCCGCCGACCTGGTCCCGCTGACCGGGCTGACCAAGCGCCGGGTGCGGGCCGTGGCGGACGCGCTGGGCGCGCCCGCCGACCTGGTGCGGAAGATCCCGACGGCGGACCTGGAGAGCCTCGCCCCGGGTAAGACCGATGAGGAGGCGCTCGGCGTCAGCTACGACGAGATCGACGACTTCCTCGAGGGCAAGCCGGTGAGCGAGCGGGTCTTCGAGACGATCGTCCGCCGCTACCGCCTTACCGACCACAAGCGCCGGCTTCCGATCGCGCCTTGACGCGTCGGCGGCGAAAGCCCCCGTGAAACGGTCACGCGGCCGGGGCGCCGGGGGGATGGCGTCCCGACCGCGTGAGCCGAGGCAGAGCGCGCTTTCCGCTGCCCCTCCCCCGCTGAAAGGGCGCGGAAGGCGCGCTCCTTCGTTCTATGACGAGCCGAACGGCGCGGAGGTTCGGGCTTTTTCCGCCGGGTTCCGGCGGTGGGGTCAGCGGAGGCCCGCCATGCGCTCCAGGCGGGCGATGCGGTCGGCGGTCGGCGGGTGCGTGGAGAACAGCTTGCCGATGCCGCCGCCGCGGAACGGGTTGGCGATCATGAGCGAGCTGGTCGTGGCCAGCTGCGGGTCCTGCGGGAGCGGGAGGGCCTGCGCGCCGGCCTCGATCTTGCGGAGCGCCGAGGCGAGCGCGAGCGGGTCGCCGGTGAGCTGCGCGCCCGACGCGTCCGCCTGGTACTCGCGGGTGCGGCTGATCGCCATCTGCACGACGGCGGCGGCGATCGGGCCGAGGACCATCATCAGGAGCGCACCCACGATGCCGGGGCCCTCGTCGTCGTCCGACCGGCCGATCGGCAGGAAGAACGCCAGGTGGGACAGGTAGGTGATGACCGTCGCGATCGCGGCGGCCACCGACGAGATGAGGATGTCGCGGTTGTAGACGTGCGACAGCTCGTGTCCGAGGACGGCCCGCAGCTCCCGCTCGTCTAGGATGCGCAGGATGCCGCGCGTCACGCAGACGGCCGCGTTGCGCGGGTTGCGGCCGGTCGCGAACGCGTTGGGCTGCATGGTCTCCGAGACGTACAGCCGGGGCATCGGCTGGCGCGCGGAGGTCGACAGCTCCCGGACGGTCCGGTAGAGCGCCGGGGCCTCGACCTCGCCGACCGGGTGGGCGCGCATGGAGCGCAACGCGATGCGGTCGCTGAAGAAGAAGGCGATCCCGTTGGTGCCGAGCGCGATCACCAGGGCGATGGTCAGGCCGGCGCTGCCGCCCAGGGCCCACCCCGCCGCCAGCATCAATGCCGACAGCGCAGCGATGAGGGCCGCCGTCTTGACGCCGTTGAAACGCACGTGTCCCCTGCCTCCCGTTGACGAGTCGTACATTAACGACAACGGCGTGACCTGGCGAAACGTTCCCTTCCGGAGGGTCTGCCCGGTCGCTCGGGCGGCGCGTCAGCCGGCGGCGGCAGCGGCCGACAGCACCAGCTGC